>JAYTGI010000079.1:0-2437 GCA_043733605.1 Demequina sp.
GACGCACATTCCAAGGTCACTGACGCATGGGCGCAGATCGGGGCCGCACCGATGCAGGAGATCGGCGCCTAGCGCGTGTCGTCTTGACAGGCGTCTATACAGTGGTGCATTGTTCCCGTCATGACACCGATACGAAAGCCGATGGTCATGAAGGCCATCCGAGTACCCGGGGACCTATGGCAGAAGGCGGCAGCGAAAGCTGAGAGCCGCGGGGAGTACCTGTCCGAGGTTGTGCGCAAGGCACTTGAGCGGTACGTGAGCAGGCCGTGACCACCTACCAGGATTTCATCGCTCACAAGCACCCGGCGCCGACGTTCGTCGGGCCAGAGGTCAAGCCCACCGACGTTCACCCGACACTGCACGACTGGCAGGCCGAGATCGTCTGCTGGGCTGTGGGGATCGGCAGGGCCGCGATCTGGGCCGACACCGGGCTAGGCAAGACGTTCATGCAGATCGAGTGGGCTCGGCTCGTGGCGCCCGGCGAGGTCGCGCTCATCGTCGCACCGTTGGCCGTGTGCCATCAGACGGTCCGCGAGGCAGCCAAACTCGGGGTGACCATCACCTACGTTCGATCCGGGGACGGACTGACGCCCGGCATCTATGTGACCAACTACGAGATGATCGCCCACTTCGACCCGGCCGAGGTCGGGGCTGTGGTCCTCGATGAGGCGTCCATCCTGAAACAGAGCGACGGCAAGACGCGGACGCGGCTGATCCAACAGTTCCACGACGTCCCGTTTCGGTTGGCATGCACGGCCACGCCGGCACCTAACGACCCGGAGGAGCTGACCAACCAAGCCGAGTTCCTGGGGCACTCCACGCGGGTCAATATGCTCGCTGCGTACTTCATCCATGACGATGTGGGCTGGCGGTTGAAGGGCCACGCCCGGAAGCCGATGATGCGGTGGATGGCGACTTGGGCCGTTGCGCTGCGCAAGCCCTCCGATATGGGCTACACCGATGCGGGGTATGACCTGCCGGGGCTGAACATCGTCTCTCACCTGCTGCCGGTCAACATCGAGGCCGAGGGGCAACTGTTCCCTACCGACCTTGGAGGCGTCGGCGGCCGGGCTGCGGTGCGCCGTGAGACGTTGCAGGCTCGGTGCGAGCGCGCGGCCGAGTTGGTCCTCGCCGAACCTGACGAGCCGTGGCTCATGTGGTGCGGACTCAACGCGGAGGCCGATCTCCTGGCCAGCCTGACCGGGGCCACAAACGTCCACGGGGGGCTGACGCCGGAGCAGAAGGCCGAGGCGTTGCTCGGGTTCGCAGACGGCCAGATCCTCCGACTTGTCACCAAGCCATCCCTAGCGGCGTTCGGGCTCAACTGGCAACACTGTGCGCGCATGGTGTTCGTCGGCCTCTCCGATTCATATGAGGCGTACTACCAAGCCATCCGCAGGTGCTACCGATACGGGCAGACGCGCGTCGTCGACGCTCACGTTGTCCTCTCAGACCTTGAGGGCCAGATCGCCACCAACGTCTCACGCAAAGAGCGCGAGGCGTCCGTCATCACCGCAGGGTTGGTCGCTGAGATGCGCCGCGCCCGTGAAAGGAACGCAGCATGAAAGAGACCACGGCCTACACGACCGACGACGCTCGAGGCGACAACTGGCACCTGATGCTTGGCGACTCGTGCGAGCGGTTGGCCGAGGTCGAGACGGACAGCATCGACTTGACCGTGTGCTCGCCGCCGTTCGACTCACTGTTCACCTACTCGCCGAGCCTGCGCGACCTGGGCAACAGCGCCGACCGGGTCGAGTTCATCGAGCACTACAAGTTCATCATCCGCGAGCAGCTCCGGATCACGAAGCCCGGCCGGAACGCTTGTGTCCACGTCCAGCAGATCGCCACCAAGAAGGCCGTCGTCGGGTACGTCGGGCTGACTGACTTCCGCGGCGACGTGATCCGGGCGTTTCAGGATGAGGGCTGGATCTACTACGGCGAGACGACGGTATGGAAGGACCCGCAAGCGCAGAGCATCCGCACCAAGTCCTACGCGCTGGCGTTCCAGACCAAGAACCGGGACAGTGCGGGCACCCGGCCGGCACTGGCCGACTACCTGCTGATCTTCAAGAAGCCCGGGCACAATGAGACGCCGATCCGCCACGAGTCGACTAATGGCGAGGTCACCAACGACGACTGGATCGAGTGGGCGTCACCGATCTGGTTCGACGTGGCCGACGGTGGGGACCTTGGTGGGGAGAACCTCGCCCCGGTCTGGCAGGGCATCAAGGAGACACACACCCTCAACGTGCGCGAGGGGCGTGAGTCTGAGGACGAGCGGCACATCGCGCCGCTGCAGCTCGACTTCATCGATAGGTGCGTGCGGTTGTGGTCCAACCCTGGCGAGACGGTGCTGACGCCGTTCGCGGGCATCGGATCCGAGGTCTACGTCGCGGTGCGTCGCGGCCGGTACGGGATCGGCTGCGAGCTGAAG
>JAYTGI010000080.1:0-2431 GCA_043733605.1 Demequina sp.
GCCGGGGCTTGGTTGTTGCGGAACGTACGAACGCCCCCGGTGTCTTACGACTCCGAGGGCGTTCCGCGAAATCGTCGTACCTAGATCTTCTTACCAGCCGAACCAAGCTGTTGACACGCCTCGACCACGCGAGCCGCCATGCCCGCCTCGGCGGCCTTGCCCCATGCGCGCGGGTCGTAGGCCTTCTTGTTGCCCCACTCGCCGTCGACCTTGAGGACTCCGTCGTAATTCTTCATCATGTGGTCAACAACCGGACGCGTGTACGCGTATTGCGTGTCCGTGTCGACGTTCATCTTGATGACACCGTGTGACACGGCGATGGCGATCTCTTCGGACGTCGAGCCGGAGCCGCCGTGGAAGACCAGGTCGAAGGGCTTGTCCTTGCCAACTTTGGCACCCACCGCCGCCTGGATCTCGCCGAGAAGTTCGGGGCGCAACTTGACCGCACCCGGCTTGTACGCACCGTGCACGTTGCCGAACGTGAGGGCCGTCAGATAACGACCCTTCTCGCCAAGTCCGAGGGCCTCGATCGTCGCGAGGCCGTCCTCGGCGGTCGTGTACAACTTGTCGTTGACCTCTGCAGCGTGGCCGTCCTCTTCGCCACCGACAACGCCGATTTCGATCTCGAGGATGATGTTCGCTGCCCGGGCCAGCTCGAGGAGTTCAGCCGCCATGACCAGGTTTTCTGCCATCGGCACGGAGGAGCCGTCCCACATGTGCGACTGGAAGATCGGCAGGCCGCCTGCCTTGACCTTCGCGGCCGACGCGGCGAGCAGCGGGCGCATCCAGCTGTCCACGTACTGCGCGTGGCAGTGGTCGGTGTGCAGCGCGACGGTGACGCCGTAGCTGTCCGCCACCTCGCGGGCATACGCGGCGAGGGCAAGCGAGCCGACGACCGGGTCCTTGACCATGGAGCCGGAGGCGTACTGACCACCACCGACGGAAACCTGGATGATGCCGTCAGACTCGGCCTCCGCGAAGCCCTGAATGGCTGCGGTGATGCTCGAGGACGACGTGATGTTGATCGCAGGGAACGCGTAGCCACCGGCCTTGGCGGCGTCCAGCATTGCGTTGTACGACTCGGGTGTGGCGAGGGCCATGCGTCTCTCCTGAACGTAAGAAATTTGAAAACGAACCGCTGACTATTGTGTCAGAAATGAGGGGTGGGCGCGGGCGGGCTTAGGTCCTTGGCGGGAACAGACCATCAGTCACCGAACTGCGTGACCTTGCACGGATCGCCCGCCTTGTCATACGCGATCCACTCGCCCACTTGGCCGTCGCGATCGAAGGTGCCAGAGCGCATCAAGGAGCCGTCCTTGCGGAAGTACTCCCAATGCCCGTGCATCGCGCCGTTGACCAGTTGACCGCGCGCCCACAGCGATCCATCACGATGAAGCTTCTCGAAAGGCGCCGTGTTTACATGAGGCGCCGTGTGTTTATCGGGCGCAGCGCCTGCACCCACCTGGTTTGTGGCGCTCTCCGCCATGACCCACCTCCACGTCACCATGCTTGCGCACAGCGATGCCCCTGGCAACTCCTCGGAAGGTCCGGCGCGTTCCCATTTCACAAATGAGCACAAAACGGCTCATCGTTCGAGGGCGCCTGGCCTAGGGCGTGTCTGACAATGCCTTGGTCCAGGCGACGACGGCGTTGAGGACGACGACGTTTGGGACGACGGCGGTTGGAGTAGTCGGCGGCGTCGAGTCTGACGGGCCTGGCGCCGCGTGGGCCGCGACGTTGGCGGTGGCCTTATCTGATTGTCGGGTTCGGGGGTCACGGCCTTGATCCCGCGGGAGCGCAGGTGAGCGCGGATCGCGCGAGACGAGTAGGCCCTGTCGCCCCGAACCGTGTCGGGACGAGTCCGCGTCGGGACGAGTCCGCGGCCGACCGGTGTCGCGGGAGCCACGCAGCTGCGTCATCAGCGGCAGGAACATCGGCGAGTCACCGGCCTGTCCGGGCGTGATGAGGGTGACCAGCGCCAGCCCGCCGCGGGAGCGGCCGATGCCGTGATCAGGCGGCTCGAGCCGCGGATTCGTGTCATTCGATCCAGCCCCCTGTGAGGCGGGTCGTGTTCGTCGCGTGCTGATGGGCGCGGGCGATCGAGAAGTCCACCAAGAGCGACCAGTCGACCATCCCGACAGCGTCCGCCGCGGCGGTGACCGCGGCGGTGACCGTGGCGGTGACCGTGGCAAGGACCCGATCCCACGTCCCCTAGGCCGCCGGCCTGGCGTCAGAGAACCACCGGCCAGGCCCACCCTTCGGACGCGGCAACATCCCCTCAATCAACGACCAATGAACATCCGAGACCATCTGAAACCGGGACACCCCCGAGAACCTCAGCAACAGCCGCCAACCCTTATCAGACACCCCCTCGTGGTGGCACTGGTCGTGCGGCGACCGGAACTGGGCGCTCGCCGCGGGCGAACCGCAC
>JAYTGI010000081.1:0-2410 GCA_043733605.1 Demequina sp.
AAGCGGTTGGCGAATGCGGAATCGGTGCGCGAGGCAGCCAATGGGTGGTCCTTCCCATCACGTTGGTACGGTTCCGCGTTGCCTGAGCCACGGCTCCACCGGATCCTGGGGCGTCATCACGAAGGCGTGGACGCGCGCCAGGTAGGTATATGAGGGCAGGGCAATAGACAGCGCAACCTCCAAAGTTAGTCACCGTGGGGGCACTTGTCAAGCCGCAGGACAATCTCAGCGTAGTCTCACCAGCCGACACCCGTCGAGGGGCCTCGGCGATCCGTGGATATCCCTGAGTTCCGCGGCGCACCGACGCGACCGCACGAACCATCACAGGCCGCGACTTGCCGTGCGGCATTCCGGGAACGGTCACGGCGCCCTCGTGTCGCACGCGCGACTGGTTCGTACCGTCGACAGCGCGAGCAGATGAGCGCCTCGCACGGACCCCGCCCCACAGCCGCCAGGGACCGCGCGCAAACGACCCAAGGCACCATTCCATCGCTCACCGCGTGCCGCCTGGCGCGTGCCGCCTGGCGCATGCCGCCTGGCGCATGCCGCCTGGCGCATGCCGCCCGCCACGCATTCAACGAGGGCCGGGCCGCCTTGCGGTGACCCGGCCCTCGTGAGCTTTGAGCTGAGGTGTTACTTGACCTCGACCGTGGCGCCGGCGGCCTCGAGGACCTCCTTGGCCTTAGCGGCCTCTTCCTTCTTCACGCCTTCGAGGACGGGCTTGGGAGCCTCGTCGACGAGCGCCTTGGCCTCACCAAGACCGAGGCTCGTGAGCGCACGGACCTCCTTGATGACCTGGATCTTCTTCTCGCCGACGACGGTGAGGATGACGTCGAACGTGTCCTTCTCTTCGACCTCTTCGACGGCAGCGGCTGCGGGGCCCGCTGCGGCGACGGCCATGGGGGCCGCGGCGGTGACGTCGAAGGTCTCTTCGAAGGCCTTCACAAAGTCAGAGAGCTCAATGAGCGTGAGCTCCTTGAATGCTGCGATGAGCTGCTCGGTGGTGAGCTTAGCCATTTTGATGTCCTTTTCTTGAAAATATTCTCTGCGCGATGCAGTGAGGTGGTGGGTGCGGCGTTACGCCGCGTTTTCCTGCTTTTCGCGCAGGGCGTCAACAGTGCGGACCGCCTGTGAAAGCGGTGCCTGGAAGAGGTAAGCCGCGCCAAAGAGCGATGCCTTGAAGACACTCGCAGCCTTGGCAAGCAGTACCTCACGGGACTCGAGGCTTGCGATCTTGACAACGTCGTCGGCGGAGAGGACCTTGCCCTCGAGCACGCCTCCCTTAATGACGAGCTTGTCGTTCAACTTCGAGAAGTCGCGCAATCCCTTCGCAGCCTCCACCGGGTCACCGGTGACGAATGCGATGGCCGTGGGTCCGGAGAAGAGGGAGTCAAGTCCCTCTACGCCGGCATCCTTAGCCGCGAGCGCCGTCTGCGTGTTCTTCGCGACCACAAAGGTCGCGTCGCCGCGGAGTCCGTTGCGCAGTTGCTTCATCTGCGGCACGGACAGGCCGCGGTACTCGGTGACATACACAGCCGAGGCGTTACGGAATGCGTCCGCAAGCGCCTTGACGGTGGACACCTTGTCTGGCGTGGCCATGATTGTCCTTCCTATGGGTAACCGCCGATGCCCTGATCGGGCTTGCCCCCACAACAGAAAAGCCCCGCGTAGGCGGGGCTGGCTAGCGGCTCGGGTCCACCAACACGAAAGGGCGGCCGTGGCCGCCCAAGGTTGGTGCGCACGAGGCGCTGTCAACATCACCTACGCTGGTCTCCGCTGAAGCGGAACTTCCGTCAATCCCAGTTACCTGGGGCCGACGACCGGCGGTCTTGGGCTCGATGAGCATACGCGATTGCGGCGAGCAACGCAAAGCGAGACCCCCACACGGCAAGGGCCCGGCGCCTCGACGAGGAACCGGGCCTTTGCCAAACGTGCGTGCGACTACGCGTCGGCCTTGGCCATTGCGTCGATCGGGATGCCGGGACCCTGAGTCGATGAGATCGACGCCTTCAGGATGTAGCGACCCTTCGAGGCTGCGGGCTTCGAGCGAAGCACCTCGTCGAGCAGCGCCTGGAAGTTCTCCATGAGTTTGACATCGCCGAACGATGCCTTGCCTAGCAGCGAGTGCAGGTTGCCGTGCTTGTCGACGCGGAACTCGATCTTTCCGCCCTTGATGTCCGTGACGGCTTTGGTGACATCCATCGTCACGGTGCCCGTCTTGGGGTTAGGCATGAGGCCACGCGGGCCGAGCACGCGGCCGAGGCGGCCGACCTTGCCCATGAGGTCCGGTGTCGCGACAACGGCGTCGAAGTCCTGGCGGCCGTTAGCCACCTCTTCGATGAGCTCGTCGTCGCCACCGTCGTCGCCAAGAACGAAGTCAAGGCCGGCCAGGACTTCTTCCCGCTGACCG
>JAYTGI010000082.1:0-2410 GCA_043733605.1 Demequina sp.
CTGAGGCGAGGCTACTGCGGGGCGTCCACTTTGGCTACAGCACCACGAGGTCGTCGAAGTGGACGAAGTCGTCGCCAAAAATGGCTGAGCGGTGCCGTACGAACCACGACACGCCGATCGGCCGTGCCGTTCACGTGCCAGACCGCTCGCACTCGGCCTGTCGCGCCGCGGATTGGTTCGTAGCGGGTCACACACTGTTGCGGCGCAGCCCCGTGGGGCGCGAGCAGTGAAAGTCGTGAGAACCTTCTACAGCACCACGAGGTCGTCGATATGGATGAGTTCGTGAGCGAAGTGGTCCCCGAGGTTCTCGCGTAGGGCGTCGGATGACAGGCCCTTCATGCGGGCCGCGTCCTCGGCGGAAAAGCCAGCAAAGCCCCTCGCGACCGCCACTCCAACTTGGTTGAGCAACTCGACGGGCTCTCCCGCCTCGAACGCCCCACGGACCTCCACAACGCCCGCGGCAAGCAGCGACGCTTTGCGGCCTTTGACCGCCCGTACGGCACCGTCGTCGAGCACGAATCCGCCGCGCACCTTGGCCGCGTGTGCGAGCCACTGCAGGCGCGTCGTGTCGCGCTTGCCGGTGATGTGAAACAGGGTCCCCACGCGGCGTCCAGCGACAGCGTCGGCCACGTCGTCGGCCGAGGCGAGCACCACGGCAACGCCAGATGCGGTCGCCAGCGATGCGGCCTCGAGCTTGGTGACCATTCCGCCAGTGCCCAGCGCGGAGCCTCGGCGCGAGATGTCGATGCCCGCCACGTCCTCGGGCGTGCTTACCTCATCGATTCGCTCTGCGCCTGGAGTGTCCGGAGCGGCGGTGTAGAGGCCATCGACGTCCGTGAGGAGCACCAGCGCATCGGCGTGCGCGACGGTCGCCACCAGGGCCGCGAGCCGGTCGTTGTCTCCAAAGCGAATCTCATCGGTCGCGACCGTGTCGTTCTCGTTGACGATGGGCACGATGCCAAGGTCAAGCAAGCGATTGAGCGCGCGCTGGGCGTTGCCGTAGTGCGTGCGGCGCACCAAGTCTTCCGTCGTGAGCAGTACCTGACCCACCGTAAGCCCGTGGCGCGCGAATGCCGCCGAGTACGCCGCGATCAGAATCCCCTGGCCCACCGACGCGGCGGCCTGCTGCAGTTCGAGGTCGCGCGGCCGCGCGGGAAGCCCCATGGGGCCGATGCCTGCGGCAATCGCTCCGGATGTCACCAGGATGATTTGGCGCCCACGCGAGCGCTCCGCAGCTAAAGCATCGGCCAGTCGACCCACTGCGTCCTCAGAGAGACGACCATCGGCGCCCGTGAGCGACGAGGAGCCGATCTTGACAACGATGCGCCTCGCCCTCGCGATGACGGCACGCAGCTCGCCCACGTCGCCTCCTGGCACTCTTTCAGTGACTGCTACTGGTCCGCGATCGCTTGGTCGTCCGCGGAGGGGTCAGTCCAGTGTCCCGCATCCCTCTCGGTCCACATTTCCTCACGCGCCGCAGACTTCCCGTCCATGCGTTCCTTGTGCTCGGTGCGCTTCTCGTTGCGAGTGGCGCGCGCGGAGCGCTCCATCTCCTCGACGCGCAGGTCGGTGCCACGCCTACCAAGCAACTCCGCACCGGCGGCCATCGTGGGCTCCCAGTCGAAGATGACACCCGTTTCGCGGTCGCCGATCACCACCTGCGCACCAGGGATCGCACCCGCCTTGAAGAGCTCCTCCTCGACGCCGAGCCGCGCCAAGCGGTCCGCCAAGTAGCCGACGGCCTCGTCGTTCTCGAAGTCCGTTTGGCGCACCCAGCGCTCAGGCTTGACCCCGCGCACCTGGAAGAACTCCTCCGCGCCGTCGCGAATGAACTTCACGGTGAACCCGCTGTCATCGACGGCCCTGGGGCGCAACACGATCGGTGCGCGCTCGAGTTCCGGCTTCTTTGCCTTCGCCTCGACGATCATCGCCGCTAGCGCGTAGCCGAAGGCGTCGAGACCCTCGTGACTCACGGCGCTGACCTCGAAGATGGGCATGCCGAGCGTGGAGAGATCTTGGCGCACCATGGCCGCGAGCTCGCGGCCATCGGGGATGTCGACCTTGTTGAGGACAATCACCTGGGGGCGCTCCGCGAGCGGCACACCAGCGATGTGGGCGTCACCCGAATACGCGCGCAGCTCCTCGGAGATCACCTCGAGGTCCTTGACGGGGTCACGGTCGGATTCGAGCGTTGCTGTGTCGAGCACGTGCGCGATGATTGAGCAGCGCTCGATGTGGCGCAAGAAGTCGTGACCAAGCCCCTTGCCCTCCGAAGCGCCGGGGATGAGGCCGGGAACGTCCGCCATCGTGAAGCGGGCCGCCCCTGCTGCGACGACGCCCAGGTTGGGCACCAGCGTCGTGAAGGGGTAGTCGGCGATCTTGGGGCGCACCGCGCTCATCGCCGCGATGA
>JAYTGI010000083.1:0-2379 GCA_043733605.1 Demequina sp.
GGCGAGCGGATGGATTTCACCTCGCCACAAGATGCCCAGAGCGTCGGCATCAGCACGGTGTACCAAGAGATCAACCTCCTGCCCAACATGTCGGTCGCCGAGAACATCAGGCTAGGCAGGGAGCCGCGCCGCTGGGGAGTGATCGACGGCGCGAAGATGCGCCAAGAGACCCAGGCAGTTCTGGACGAGTTGGGTCTCGACATCGACCCTGCGTCGCTGCTCGGATCCCACTCGGTGGCCGTGCAGCAACTCGTGGCCATCGCGCGCGCCATCTCGGTAGACGTGCGCGTCCTCGTTCTCGACGAGCCCACCTCGAGCCTCGATCTCGTGGAGGTGGGAGAGCTCTTCAGGGTGATCCGTGAACTCAAGGAGCGCGGCGTCGCGATCCTCTTTGTCAGTCACTTTCTGGATCAGGTATACGAGATCTGCGACCGCATCACCGTGTTGCGCGACGGTGAACTTGTGGGTGAATACCTCCCCAAGGACCTGCTTCGCATCGAGTTGGTGCACAAGATGTTGGGTAGGGATGCGCCGGAATATGCCTCGCGAGGTGCCCTCGAATCGGCCGATGCACTCGACAACTCCTACCTGCGCGCCCGCAAGCTCACCTCGGCAACGGGAATCATCGACGCCAACGTTGACCTGGCGGAGGGCGAGGTCCTGGGAGTTGCGGGGCTGCTCGGCTCCGGGAGGACCGCACTCGCGAGGGCCCTGACGGGTATCGACAGACTCGATGCCGGAATCATGCACATCGAGGGCAAGCAGGTGAAACTCGACTCGCCGCGCAAGGCTTTGTCGCTTGGCGTCGTGTACTCGTCGGAGAATCGCCGCGCCGAGGGTCTCCTGGGCGACATGAGCGTGATGGATAACATCACTCTCGCTCTTCAAGCACAGAGGGGAGCCTTCCGCCGCATCAAGCCGGCGCGCCAGCGGGAGCTCGCGGCGAGCTGGGCCGATGCGCTTGACATCAAGCCAAATGACCTCGATAGGCCGGTTCGGACGCTGTCGGGAGGCAACCAGCAGAAGGTTATGTTGGCAAGGCTGCTTGCCCTGTCGCCCCGTGTGCTCGTACTCGACGAGCCCACTCGCGGCATCGATGTTGGCGCCAAGGTCGAGATCCAGAACATGGTCTCGGAACTCGCGACCAACGGACTGTCGGTAGTGTTCATCTCAGCTGAGCTCGAGGAAGTGCTCCGCGTCAGCGATCGCGTAGCGATCTTGCGAGACGCCCGCATCGTCGACACTGTGAACTCGGGCAAGCTGACCGTGGAGTCTGTGCTTGCCCTTGTGGCTCATCCCGCGTCGTCGGAAGCCTGAGGAGAGTAGGACGTGGCAAAGCAGGAGCCCCAAAGAGCCGCCAACATCTTCGATGTGGCGCGACTTGCTGGCGTCTCCCACCAGACGGTGTCACGGGTCCTCAACGGGCTTCCAAACGTCAGGCCCGCCACCCAAGAGCGGGTGGAAAAGGCGATGGCGCAACTGCGCTACAGCCCGTCTCCTGCCGCCCGCGCGCTCGTCACGCGGCGCACCCGCACCATCGGCCTCATCACGCCCGCGGCTGTCGACTTCGGTCCCTCGTCGATAGCGATGCACTTCAACCTCGCGGCGAGGGCGGCCAGGTACAGCGTCGACACAGTCAGCACCGTCGACGGCGACCCCGCCGCGGTGCGTGCCTCCGTGGAGGCGCTGTTGCGCCAGCGCGTGGATGCCATGGCGATCGTGGTGACCGACTTGGCGGTGCTGGAACTCGTCAGAGGGCTCGACTTGGCGATTCCCATGGTCGCGGCGGCCTCTGCCGCAAGGCGCGGACCGCACTTCGTGTCGATCGACCAGTACAGGGGAGCGCGCGCGGCGGTGAGGCATCTCGCCGAGCTCGGTCACAACCGCATCATTCACATCGCCGGTCCCGCCAAGGCGGCAGATGCGGCGGAGCGCATTCGCGGTTGGAAGGATGAACTCAACGAGCGCGGTCTTGGGATCGCCGAACCCGACTATGGGGACTGGACGGCCGCCAGCGGCTATCGCATCGGCGTGGACCTACACGTTGCGCCCGGCACCGGAATCTTTGTGGGCAACGATCAGATGGCGATCGGATTGTTGTCCGCGCTACGCCGTCGCGGAATCAAGGTGCCCGACGATGTGAGCATTGTTGGCTTTGACGACATCCCCGAGGCCGGATACCTCGACCCGCCGTTGACGACCGTGCGGCAAGACTTCGAGGCGCTCGGCAAAATGATGATGCAGAAGATCTTGGTGGGGCTTGAGGAATCGGACGTGGGCACGTCAGACACACCCCTTCCCACCGAGTTGATCGAGAGGTCTTCCACCAGACCCATCGAGCCGCGGGTGGCGAAGCAGGCCTGACGCGGATGTTGCCGG
>JAYTGI010000084.1:0-2357 GCA_043733605.1 Demequina sp.
GGGCGTACGGAATGGGGGTCGCGGCCGCGCTCGTGACCTCCATTGCCGTGACGTTCGCCCGCACCCCCGCAGAGGCGGCGTGGGCCCTTGTGCCCGTCATCTACGGCCTTGGCGTCCAGGCCGAGACGGGTCACGCGGCGGGTGCGACCGACCACCACCTCGCGGTCACCGCGATGTTCATGCACATCGCCGCATCGGCGGTGTGGCTGGGCCTGCTGGTGGGGATCGCGGCCGTGCGCCGACAACTGGGAGCAGACGCCAAGCTCGCAGTGGAGCGCGTCTCCAAGATGGCGGTGTGGGCGGCGGCTGCGATCGTCGCGTCGGGCGCGGCGAACGCGTGGTTGCGCGTCGGCTCGGCGAGCGATCTGGTCACGACCACGTACGGGCGCCTTCTCACGGCCAAGCTGCTCTTGATGTCGGGGGCGATCGCGCTCGCGGCGTGGCATCGCCGGCGCACGCTGCCCCGTCTGACAGTCGTCGGTGCCCAGGCTCACTTCTGGCGCGTCATGTCGGTCGACATCGGCCTCCTTGTCGGGGTGATTGCGATCGCGGGCGTGCTGTCGAGGACCGCGCCGACCATCCCCGTCGAGGTCGTGCCCAAGCCCAGCCCGGCGTTCCTCCTCACCGGCTACACCCTCCCCCCGCGCCCCGATGCGTGGGAGTGGATCGCGCAATGGAGACTCGAGATCTTGTCGGCCTTCGTCATCGTCGCGCTCGTGACCGTGTATCTCAGGTGGGCGATTCGCTTACGCCGACGCGGCGACGACTGGTCCTGGCACCGCACAGCTTCGTTCCTCGTCGGCATGACGGGACTCGCATGGATCACTCAGGGCGCCCCCGCCGTGTATGGCATGGTGACCTTCAGCGGCCACATGATCGAGCACATGTTGCTCGTGATGGCCGTCCCGCTGCCGATCGTGTGGGCTGCCCCGATCACGCTTGCGCTGCGCGCCCTACCCCCGCGCCACGATGGCACCCGCGGCCCGCGCGAGTGGCTCAGGACCGTCGTGGAATCGCGGTGGATGCGTCTCTTGGCCAACCCCGTGGTCGCCGCTGTGAACTTCGCCGGCTCCCTCATCGTGTTCTATTACTCGCCGCTATTCGAGTTTGCGCTGCGAAATCACGCAGGGCACTTGTGGATGATCGTCCACTTCACCCTGGCGGGGTACTTGTTTGCGAACGCCCTCGTCGGCATCGATCCAGGGCCGAAGCGCCCGCCCTACGCTCTCCGGGTGGTCCTCCTCTTCGCGACGATGGCGTTCCACGCGTTCTTTGGGGTGGTGCTCACGTCGTCTGAGGTGTTGCTCGCGCCGCGTTGGTACGGGCTCATGGGCCGCGACTGGGGCGCCGACGCGATCCGCGACCAGCAGTTTGGCGGCGCGTTCGCGTGGGGCCTGGGCGAGTTCCCCATACTCATTTTGGCGATCGGAGTCTTGGTGTCTTGGCGAACGGCCGACACCCGCACGGCCAAGCGTCTCGACAGAGAGGCCGTGCGCACCGGAGATGCGGATCTTGTCGCATACAACTCGATGCTCGGTCGCCTATCGAAGTCCGATGAGGACGCTCCGACCTAGCCTAAGGCTCCGAGCGTTGTCCACAGATTTTGTCCACAGCGCTGTGCAGAACGGGGCGTTCCCTCCCGAAAAACGGTGGAAAACAATGGGGAGATCTAGTGGACAAAAATAGGCGCTTCGAGCGGTTGCGCTGAGGGGTTGAAGTGGGATAGACCTATGCCATCGGGAGGGTGATCTCCCGCCTGATCCGGGCTTCGGCCCAGGTCTTCTGCAGAAAACGCGGGCGTTCGGGAAACCGGCGTGGCGGCTCGGTGGAATCGGCGGAGAACACCCAATCGGATGCTTCGGACAACGGCAGTCCACGTTGCGGAATGGGCCCTCGAGCCTCGAATCGCGACCTGTGGGTGACGGCACAGGGTCTGGCGGCCCGGAGCATCGGCAGCGAGGTCGCACCCGTTATCGGGAGCGAAGCCGTATCGTCAATCACGGCCTTCGGTTGGGGTCCCTTGGGACGCTGGCCGAGAACTCAAAGTCATGGCAGGGCCCCTCGAACGCTTACTTCGAGGGGCCCTTCGCCTTTCTCGGCGGCGTCGCATTGCGTCGCTGCGCCCCGCACCGCTCGCGCCCCGAGCTCCAATGCACTCGCGTCCCGCGGATTTTTGCGATCCAACGCAACCGCTGCTCAGGCCCGCAGGCACCCCATCTTTGTGCGGACATGCCCTCGAGTTGCGACCCTGACGAGGTCCTGTTGACGCCGACTGAAAACAGGGCCACTTCCGCCAACTGAAAACAGGGCCACTGTTGCGTGGTTCTAGTGTGCCGTAGTTGCGGTGGGGTTGTGGT
>JAYTGI010000085.1:0-2357 GCA_043733605.1 Demequina sp.
GTGGCCGCGCACTCGCAGGTCGAACACCCGCTGACGAGTGATCGCACGGACACCAAGAAAGTGGCCATGCTGGTCATCACCGCGGACCGTGGCATGGCGGGGGCCTATTCGGCAAACGCGATCCGCGAGGCCGAGCGCTTGACGGAGAGGCTCGAGGCCGACGGACACGAGATTGTGCAGTACGCCGCCGGGCGCAGGGGAGTGTCGTACTACACATTCAGGCACCGCGAACTTGCGGGATCATGGACCGGAGACTCCGACTCGCCAAGTCATCACGTGGCCAACCAGATCGCGGCGGAACTCCTGCGAGCTTTCCTCGCCCCAGCGGACCAGGGTGGCGTCTGCGAGCTCCACATCGTGTTCACGCACTTCACCTCGATGGTGAGCCAAGAGCCGCGAGTGATTCGCATGCTCCCGCTCGAGATCGTGGAAGGCGTGATTGACCCAGATGAGGAGCTGTCACCGCTGTACGCGTTCGAGCCGAACGCTCAAGAGGTTCTCGACGAGTTGTTGCCACGCTATATCGAGTCCAGGATCTATAACTGCTTGCTCCAGGCATCCGCGTCCGAACTTGCTAACCGCCAGTCCGCGATGAATACCGCGGTCACCAATGCGGAAGACATCGTTCGTCAGTACACGAGGCTCGCCAACTCGGCGCGCCAATCCGAAATCACCCAGGAAATCAGCGAGATTGTGTCGGGCGCTGACGCGCTCGCCGCCTCCTGACCGGAAGAGAGCACCTCATGACTCCCACCGCCAAGACCGCAGAAGAGGGCGCAGCGAAGACCGCAGATAAGGGCGCAGCGAAGAAGCCGGCATCGAGCCGATCGGGCGCTCCGGCCACTCCTGCGTCGGACTCCGTCGTCACGGGCCGCGTCGCAAGGGTGATCGGCCCTGTTGTCGACATCGAGTTCCCTGCGGACGCACTGCCAGACATGTACTCTGCGCTCACGACGCAGATCGACCTTAGCGCCCAAGGCGAGGCCGAGGGCATCATGCACATGACGCTCGAAGTCGCGCAACACTTGGGCGACAACATGGTGCGCGCGATCGCGCTCAAGCCCACCGATGGACTGGTGCGCGGCGCCGTGGTCGTCGATACGGGAGCGCCCATCTCGGTCCCCGTGGGCGATGTGACCCTCGGTCATGTGTGGAACGTGACCGGCGAGCTCCTCAACGGCAAGCCGGGCGAGAAGCTCGAGATCACCGAGCGCTGGCCGATTCACCGCAAGCCCCCTGCCTTCGACCAGCTTGAGTCGAAGACTCAGATGTTCGAGACGGGCATCAAGGTCATCGACCTGCTGACGCCGTACGTGATGGGCGGCAAGATCGGCCTCTTCGGCGGTGCGGGTGTCGGTAAGACCGTCCTCATCCAGGAGATGATCTACCGCGTCGCGAACAACCACAACGGTGTGTCGGTGTTTGCAGGCGTGGGTGAGCGCACCCGGGAAGGCAACGACCTCATTGCCGAGATGAGCGAATCTGGCGTCATCAAGCAGACGGCCCTCGTCTTCGGCCAGATGGATGAGCCGCCGGGCACGCGTCTTCGCGTTGCGCTGTCCGCGCTGACGATGGCGGAGTACTTCCGTGACGTGCAGAAGCAAGACGTGCTGCTGTTCATCGACAACATCTTCCGCTTTACGCAGGCCGGTTCCGAGGTGTCGACCCTGCTGGGCCGCATGCCGTCCGCCGTGGGTTACCAGCCCAATCTGGCCGACGAGATGGGCCAGTTGCAGGAGCGCATCACGTCCACGCGTGGCCATTCGATCACGTCGCTGCAGGCCATCTACGTGCCCGCAGACGACTACACCGACCCGGCCCCTGCGACCACGTTCGCGCACCTTGACGCTACGACGGAGCTCAGCCGTGAGATCGCCTCGCGTGGCCTTTACCCGGCCGTGGACCCGCTGGCTTCGACGTCGCGCATCCTTGACCCTCGCTACGTGGGCCGCGCCCACTACGACACCGCCAACTCGGTCAAGTCGATACTGCAGCGCAACAAGGAACTCCAGGACATCATCGCGATCCTGGGCGTCGATGAGCTGTCCGAAGAGGACAAGATCATCGTGGCCCGCGCCCGCAAGATCCAGCAATTCCTGTCGCAGAACACCTACATGGCGACGCAGTTCACCGGCGTCCCAGGATCGACCGTTCCGCTGGACGAGACTGTCGCAGCGTTCACTGGGATCACAGAGGGCAAGTACGACGACATCTCGGAGCAGGCCTTCTTCAACATCGGCGGTCTCGAAGACCTCGAGAAGAACTGGGCGCGCATCCAGAAGGAGATTGGCTAACTGATGGCGCTCACCGTGGAGATCGTCGCCCCCGACCGCAAACTGTGGGCCGGGCAGGCTCGG
>JAYTGI010000086.1:0-2352 GCA_043733605.1 Demequina sp.
AGGGCCAGCGCGAGCGCGAGGTCGGCCGCGGGTTCCGCGACTCGAGCGCCGCCAACCGTCGCCACGTAGACGTCGTCTGCGGCAAGAGCGACGCCCACACGGCGGTGAAGCACGGCCAGGATCATCGCCACACGTGCCGAGTCCATTCCCGACGTTGCCCTGCGTGGGTTCGCGAGCGCCGACGGCGCGACGAGCGCCTGGATCTCCGCGGGGAGCGCCCTGCGGCCATCGAGAGTGATCGTGGGACACGTACCCGCGATGGACTCGTCGGCGCGCGTGAGGAAAAGGCCAGAGGGGTCTGGGACCTCCTCGATCCCGGCCTCGACCAACTGGAAGCACCCCACCTCATCCACCGAGCCGAAGCGGTTCTTGAGCGCGCGCAACAGGCGCAAGGGCGAATACGGGTCGCCCTCGAACTGGCACACGACGTCCACGAGGTGCTCGACGATCCGCGGCCCCGCGACCGATCCGTCCTTGGTGACGTGGCCAACAAGTACCATCGGCGCACCGGTGGCCTTGGCCGCCTGAATGAGCGCACCGGCGACCTCGCGAACCTGAGCCACTCCTCCCGCCGAGCCCTCAATCGCACCCGAGGAGATCGTCTGGATTGAGTCAACGACTACGAGGTCGGGCCTCTCGGCTGCCAGGTGGGCGAGAACTACACCGAGGTCCGTCTCGGCGGCGAGTTTGAGGCGTGGCTCGAGGGCGCCCATGCGCTGCGCGCGCAAGCGCACCTGACCCGCCGATTCCTCGCCGCTCACATAGAGCACATTGCGTCCCTCGCGCGCGGCCCTGGCCGCAACCTCGAGCAAGAGCGTTGACTTGCCGACGCCTGGCTCTCCGGCGAGCAACACTGCGGCGCCAGCCACGAGCCCGCCGCCGAGGACGCGATCAAACTCGGCGACGTGAGTGGGGTGACGGGCCGATTCCGAGACGGGCACATCGCCGATGGGCCGTGCAGGGGTCGTCACCACGCTCGCCTTGGTCGCGGGTCCGGATGCGGCCCCCACCTCGACGACGGTCCCCCATGCCTGGCATTCCCCGCAACGGCCTACCCATTTGACCGCGGTCCACCCGCATTCACTGCATCGGTAGCCTGTCGAGGCCTTCTTGGTGATCGCCATTGGGCAACCGTAGCGCCGCAATCTGACACGCGCGGCGCCCACGCCCGCGCGTAGAAGGACTCCAGGACATAACCTTGGACCATGGCCAGCGACGAACAGAGATCAGCATGGTTCCCCATCGAGCCGGAGGGGAAACCGTCCGAGGACGCACCCACTCCCGCGGACGCGACGGACGCACCAGTTCCACCACCGGCACCCACCACCGCATCTCCTGCCGCCATGCCCTCTTTCGATGATGTTGTGGCGCCCGCGCCGACGCCACCCTCCGGAGCTTTCGAAAGCGACCACCCGTTCGAACTCACTCCGTCACGCCCTTCCGTGACGCGCCCTGCCACGGCTCCTATCGCCCACGTGACCCCGCAGGACGTGACACCGCAGGACAATTCCCCGCAGGCCCCCGCACTCAGCCCTTACCTGAGAGCGGAGCGGCCCAGTGCTCCCCGCAATTCGTACGCACCGTCTGCCGCGGGCGTCTTTCCGCCCGCTCCACCTGAACTGGCGCCCGTCGCGGATACCGACACCTCTGAGCAGGCGCCCGCGCCCGCCCCGACACCCAACGCCGACGAATCATGGATGCCCGACCGCCGAGCGGTCTCACCCGCGACTGGTCCCATCAGCACCACGCCGATCGCCACTTCACCGGTCGTGGACGCACCCCCCGAACAGGCGAGCCCCGCGGCGGTTGAAACATCAACGCCTGAATCGCAACCGCCCGTCATGTACGCGCCGTGGACGGGTGCGATCCCGCAGGTGCAGTTCCCTGTCCCGACAACGGCATCCGTGCCGACCGCAGTGGTTGAGTCGGAGTCGGAGCCGGAGCCGGAACCGGAATCGGAGCCGGCGCCACCGCCGACCGCAGAAGCCGAGCCACACCCAGAACCTGCTCTGGCATCGGCGCCCGAGGCCTTGCTTACCGATCAAGCTGACGCACCTGTCCTGGTACGTGGGCTCATGCCGACACCGATCGAGGACGAGGACGGCGACATCGTCGCGCCTGTGCTACCCCCCAACGCCGCGGAGATCCAGCCTCGCGGCTCAGACCCGTTGCGCGAATTCGCGAGTTCCGCGACTCCGGACGCCCCCACTCCCACCCCGCCGCAACGCTCAGCACAGGATTACGTCCCGGACGACACCGACGCGGTCAGGCAACTCGGGGCATCGGCGCTCTCCATGGCGAGTCTCGAGGCGGCGGGCGCCCCCACTCCGCGTGGAGGAATTCCCCTGTTTG
>JAYTGI010000087.1:0-6658 GCA_043733605.1 Demequina sp.
GACTTGCCGCCCCCGGAGGCGCCCTCGTGCATCACGATGGTCTCATTGTCGTACGGCGTGGTGACACGCACGCTCGAGGCGTGGGCGGTGATCCAGCCCTCTTGTTCACCGATGTCAAGCAAGACGGAGAAGACGCCCTTCTTGGCGCTGGGGCCCGGGTACAGGTTGTACGCGAAGATCTCGTGCAGGCTCTCGGTCCGATCGTGGACGACTACCTGCTTGCCCTCGTAGTGCGTCTGGCGGAACGGGGGAGCGACGTAGAGAATCGAACGTGCGGTGAAGGCGCCTAACTCCTCGAACGTGACCCAGCCCTGGAGGTCAACGAGGGTCAACGCGAAGAACGCCGAGTTGAGCGGCATCACGGCAAGCGAGGGCGAGCCGAAGGCAAGGCCGCCCGCCTTGAAAGGCACAACCACGAGTTCCTGGGTGGCGAGCCAATCGAGCGTCTCTTGCTTGACGCGATCGAAGGTCTCTCCGAAGCGGTCGACGTAGCGATCCTTGTCGGTGGGGCGCTCGTCGGCGATCAGCATGCAGCGAGGGTCACGCCTGCGCATGTAGTCCTCGGGATAGTTCACCGCGATGCCGTTGCGGCAACGCGTCACCGTCGCCTCCGTGACCGTTGCACCATTCGACTCGTAGTCGACCGAGAACACGGGCCCACCCTCGGGGCCGAGAGCGAGCTGGTAGAGCTCCGCACGAGTCGCGGGGATCACCACTCGGGGGCTCGCCTCGATCGCAGCGCGGACGGCCGCGGGCATATCGACGACGAGTGGGACGGCTGTCTCGGTGGTGGTGCTCACATGCGCTCCCTTGCAACGTGGGCGCGTCACCGCACCCAAACCCGGACTTTACCCAGATTTTGCCGTTGCAAGTGCGCGATGAGGCAGGACGTTTGTCTTGCCGAGCCCAAACTACTCGCCCGTTGGCTTGCTTTCTGCGTGTCCGCCGAAGCCCTTGCGCATCGCGCTGAGAACCTTTTCCGCGTAGGCATCGAGGTCTCGCGACGCGAAGCGCGAGAAGAGCGCCGTCGTCAGCACCGGCGTGGGTACTCCCTCGTCGATCGCGGCGATCGACGTCCACCGACCCTCACCCGAGTCGGCGACGTGGCCGGAGAACTCCGTGAGATCGGGCGACGCGTGAAGAGCCTCCGCCGTGAGGTCGAGCAGCCATGAGCCCACGACCGACCCTCGCCGCCAGACCTCCGCGATTTGATCAACGTTGAGGTCGTATTGGTAAAACTCCGGGTTGGACATCGGCGCCGTCTGCGCCTCGAACGCGGGAGTGCCATGAATGCCGGCGTTGGCGGCCTTCAGCAGGTTGAATCCCTCCGCGTACGCGGCCATGAGCCCGTATTCGATGCCGTTGTGGACCATCTTGACGAAGTGCCCTGAGCCGACGGGCCCGCAGTGAAGCCAACCCTCTTCACCGGGCAACGCGTCACCTGACTTGCCAGGCGTGCGCGCCTCGGCGCCGATTCCGGGGGCGATGGTGCGGAAGATCGGGGTGAGGCGTTCCACCTCGGCGTCGTTTCCGCCGATCATGAGGCTGAATCCGCGCTCAAATCCCCACACGCCGCCCGACGTCCCCACATCCAGAAGGCCGATGCCCGCTGCGGCGAGTTCGCTCGCGTGCCGCAAGTCGTCGCGATAGTAGGTGTTGCCTCCGTCGATGATGGTGTCGCCAGGGGAGAGAACCCTCGCCAGCGCCGCGATCACGTGGTCCGTGATCTCACCCGCAGGGACCATGACCCACACGGTGCGCGGCGCCTTGAGCGCCGCCGCGAAACCCGCGAGGTCGTGAATGGCAACCGCGCCCTCCTTCGCAAGGCCGTCAACCGCATCGGCGCTCACGTCGTTGACCGCAACCGTGTGGCCGTCCTTCATCAGGCGCCTGGTAAGCCCTGCTCCCATGCGGCCGAGTCCCACCATGCCGATCTGCATGGGCGTGTCCGTTGTCATGACTTCTCCTGAGTTGTGATGGTGCCTGAGGGGGAACTCGCTACTGCCTCGTCGGCTACAGGCTCGCGCCAGCCGCCCCATTCTGAGGCGAGGGCGTCGGCGGCTTCCGGACCCCAGGTTCCTGGGGCATACGGCCATGCCGCGTCGTGGTCGGTGAGTACATCGTTGACGACTCTCCATGCGGCCTCGACCGAGCCGCGCGACGTGAACAGCGCCCTATCGCCCTCCATCGCCCCGGCCAATAGCCGCTCGTAGGGCGCTCGCTCGAGTGGACTCTCGGTGTGGAGCACGAACTCCTGCTGGGTTCCAGTGAATTCCTGTCCGGGGGTCTTCACGCGGGCCGCCAAGGCGATCTCCGAAATGGGAGACAAGCGAAAGCGCAGGTAATTAGGGACATTGTCCGTCTCCGCGTCGTCGAAAAGGACTTGAGGCGGTCGCTTGAAGAACACGACGACCTCCCCAGCGGTTGCCGTGAGTTTCTTGCCGGTGCGCAAGAGCCAAGGCACCCCAGACCAGCGCCACGAGTCGATGAACAGGCGCACGGCCGCGAAAGTCTCAACGTCCGAATCAGCGGCCACTCCCTCCTCGTCCTTGTATCCATCGAATTGCCCACGCACCAGGTCTTCGCGCTTGAGAGGCCTCATCGAGCGGAACACCGACTCCTTGGCCTGCTGTACCGCGGCGTAGCCCTGGTAGGAGGGAGGTTCCATCGCAAGCAGCGCGATGATTTGAAAGATGTGATTCTCGACGACGTCGCGCAGAGCGCCCGCGGACTCGTAGAACGCGCCGCGACCCTGTACCCCGAAGTCCTCGGCAATGGTGATCTCGATGTGGTCGACGTGATCTCGATTCCACACGGGCTCGAGGATCGAGTTCGCGAACCTGAAGTACAGCAGGTTCATGATCTCGTCCTTGCCCAGATAATGGTCGATGCGGAAGATGGAGGTCTCCGGGAAGGCCCTCTCTACGACCTCATCGAGTTCTGCGGCGGAGGCGAGGTCGCGACCGAACGGCTTCTCCACGATCACGCGGGCGCCCTCGTGAAGGCCCGCGCCCCGCAGGCCGTCGATGACGGTTCCAAAGAGCGACGGCGGGATGGCGAGGTAGTGTGCCGGCCGGAAGGCGCCTTTGAGTGCCTTCTTGAGCGCCTCGAAGGTCTCGGCGTCTCGGTAGTCACCGTCCACGTAGCGCAGGAGCTTGAGCAACTTCTTGAGGGTGTCGTCGTCATCCAGGCCGTGTTCCAGACACGACTCCTTGGCCCGGTCGCGCAGGTCGTCGACCGTCCAACCGGCGTGAGCAACGCCCACCACGGGAACGTCGAGTTCACCCGCCGCCACCATGGCGTGCAGGGAAGGGAAGATTTGCTTGCGAGCGAGATCGCCGCTCGCACCAAAGAAGACAAATGCGTCCGCATGGACGTTGGTGGCGCTCATGGGCCTTCTTTCGAGGGGCGCTTGCAGGCCAGTACACCGTCGGGACTGTGCTGCTGGGGACTGTGCTGCTGGGGACTGTGCTTGTACGGGCGACGCTGGGGCGCCAAGCGCCCACCTCGACATTAGGTGCCGCGCGCCGGGTTTGCCACTCATTTCACCCGCAACTTGACGGTCAGCGACCATCCAGGCGCGGAATCATTTGCTCGGCGTCGTTCGTTGCCGCTATGAGAGACTTGCGGGGCAACGTGCCTGGACGACACGCAATCCCTGATTACTTGCCCTCGGTCGACATAAGGAGCCCATGGTGGCCACTGCAACGGTGAACAACTCTCCCCTCCAGGCGCTCGCCAACGCGGGGGTGTCAATCTGGCTCGACGAATTGAGCAGGGACAGGTTGCGCTCGGGAGCGCTCGCGTTGGATGTCGCGGATCGAAACGTCGTTGGCGTCACGACCAATCCCAGCATTTTTGCCAAGGCCGTCTCGGGCTCGGACACGTACGACGAGCAGATCCGTGACCTCGCTGCGCGCGGTGTTTCCGTCGACGAGGCGGTACGGATGATTACCACGGCCGATGTCCGCGACGCTTGCGATGCATTGCGTCCCGCATACGACGCGTCCGACGGCATGGACGGCAGGGTTTCGATCGAGGTCGACCCTCGGCTTGCTCGCAATACTGAAGCGACAATCGCGGAGGCCCGCCAACTGTGGTGGCTCGTTGATCGGCCCAACGTCATGATCAAGATCCCAGCGACGCGCGAGGGCCTTCCGGCCATTACCGCAGCGATCGCCGAGGGCATCAGCGTCAACGTGACTCTCATCTTCGCCCTCGACCGCTACCGCGAGGTCATCGATGCGTACCTGTCCGGCCTCGAACTTGCGCACAAGGACGGAAGAGACCTCGGCTCGATCCGTTCCGTTGCGTCATTCTTCATCAGCAGGGTGGACACCAAGGTCGACAAGGCCCTGGGCGAAGGGCACCCCGCGCGCGGAAAGGCTGCGATAGCAAACGCGAGGCTCGCGATGGAGATTCACGAGCAGACATTGGCTGGCGCACGATTCGTGGCGCTCGAGAAAAAGGGTGCGCACTCGCAGCGGCCATTGTGGGCATCGACGTCCGTGAAGGACCCCACCTACCCGGACACGATGTACGTGGATGAGCTAGTGGCCCGCGGAGTAGTCAATACGATGCCGATGGCGACGCTCGAGGCGGAGGCCGACCACGGCGACGCTCCGGAGGGCCCGTGGGACACGGTGTCGGGCACGTACGACTCGGCGAGGGCCTCTCTCAAGGCCGTCGCGGATGCGGGAGTTTCGATCGATGCCGTCACCAAGCAACTCGAGGACGAAGGCGTCGATTCCTTTGTCGAGGCGTGGGAGAAGCTGCTGGACTACGTCGCTTCGGCGATGAAACGATGAAGCGCTGAAACGCTCACACCGGTAGGCGACCTACGAGAACATCGTCCCTACGCCGCGAAGGAAGCGCGCGGAGACGTCGTCATACAAGGCGTTTGCCGCGGCGTCGAGGCCGCGCCGCTCTGGCTTCTCCATGAACCAGGCGATCGACTCGTGGATTGAGTCTTCGAAGCGGTGCTGCGGCCGGTAGTCGGGCACGAGCGAGCGCACCTTGGAGTTGTCGAAGATCGCGGCATTCGCCTTGTCGCCCTTGATGGGGCCTTCGAAGGCGTCCTTGTCAAAGCGCACTAAAAGGTCCGTGGGGACGAACACCGTCTGCTCATAGACACGCTCGGGGTTGAGGCCAGCGGCGCTCGCAATGAACGAGTGGATCTGATTCCAACTCAAGACGTCGTCGGAGGTGATGTGGAACTCGTCCGCAATGGCCTTGTCGTTGCCCAAGAGGCCGGCGAATGCATGCGCGAAGTCGCGGTGGTCAGTGAGCGTCCACAGGCTCGAGCCGTCGCCATGAACCAGGATTGGTGCGCCGCGCTTCATGCGGTCGACGATGGTCCACGGGTGCGTCCATGAGTTGATCGCGGCGGGGATGTCACACTTCGCATACGTGTGTGAGGGCCGGACAACCGTGTACGGGAATCCCATCTCGCCGTAGGCGATCCTCAGGCGCGTTTCCGATTCGGCCTTGTCCCTGCTGTATTTCCAATACGGGTTAGTGAGCGGAGTGGAGTGTTCGCGGGTGATGTAAAAGCCCGGAGGGGTCTCGTAAGCCGACGCGGACGAGATGAACACGTATTGCTTGGTGATGCCCGCGAAGGTGTCGATGTCGCGGCTGATGTGGTCGGGGTCGAAGCCGATCCACTGGACCACGGAGTCGTACTCGCCGTTAGCGGCAACGTCGGCCTTGATCGCCGCCCGGAACGCCGCGACGTCGTTGACGTCGGCCACGATGGTGTGAGCGCCTTCGGGGGCCTTCGCCTTGAGCGAGGTGCTCCGATTGATTAGGGTGAGGTGGTTTCCTCGCGAGACAACCAGGGGCGACACTGCCGAAGAAATCAGTCCGGTTCCCCCGACAAACAACACGCGCACGGCGAACTCCCTCGGTCTTCTTGACCATTCATCGAAACGATTCGACTAAATCGGTACTGTACCCCATCTTCGGGTGCTTGTGAAGCGGTTTACTGACCGTGGCAAACGATATCGATCTCACGCCCTGATTGCGCGCGTGCGGCGCGATGGAAGGGAAGCGCCGCGCACCTACAAAGCGCAGAGTTCGCCGCCTGCGCCTTGCGAAAGTCCGGTGCCCCAATAGATGTCGGTGACGAAGCCATCGGTGACATCGAAAACGAAAGAAGCTCCTTCGGGTTCGCCAACGACGATCTGATTGCGCTGGCCCCGCGAGGGGTCGTTGACGGTGATGACAGTCGCGTTCGAGTATGCGGCCGTCACCTCTGCCGGTGTGGACCCGACGGTGATTCCGGCGGGAGTCGCTGGCGGGTCGAATTCGACGGCCGTTGCTTGATCCGACTGCCATGTCATGCGGAACATGAAGATTGCAGTGCCTGGGTCATCAACACTGGAAACGGCGGCGACGTAGAGGCCTGGGTCGGCGATCTCTAGCACTGTCGCGTACCAAGGGCAGGCGGCGTCGCCAGCGATTGTGGGGCCTTTCATCGCGCCGGACGCCTGCGCGAACGACATGCCGAGGCAAATATTGGCATATCTGTCGAAGTCGATGCCAGCGAGGCCCACCATGCTCACGCCGGGGTCCTTGCACGGGTCGCCTTGGGCGGTGTAGGGGGCGAGTGTTTGTGTCGGGGCCGACGCGGACGGCTGCGGCGTCGGTGAAGGCGAAG
>JAYTGI010000088.1:0-2345 GCA_043733605.1 Demequina sp.
TGCGCACCAAGGAACTGTCCGAACGAGTCAAGGCCCTGCAGGCCGACGCGGATGACGCGGACACCAAGGCTCACGAACTCATCATGACGATCGGCAACATCCCGGAGCCAGGCGTTCCTGCGGGTGGACCCGACGACTTCGTTGTACTTCGCCACGAAGGCACGCCGCGGGATTTTGCCGCAGAGGGCGTCGAGGTACGGGATCACCTCGCGATCGGCGAGGGCCTCAAGGCGATCGACATGGAGAGAGGCGCCAAGGTCTCTGGCGCGCGCTTCTACTTCCTCACGGGCGTGGGTGCCCAGCTCGAACTAGCGATCCTCAATGCCGCGATGGGCGTGGCCACCGCACACGGCTTCACGCCAATGATCACGCCGACTCTGGTGCGGCCAGAGACGATGCGCGGTACCGGATTTCTTGGCAACCATGCCGATGAGGTCTACCACCTCGAAAAGGACGACCTCTACCTGGTCGGTACATCCGAGGTCGCGTTGGCCGGCTATCACGCCGACGAGATCCTGGACCTGAGCGGCGGCCCTCTGCGCTACGCGGGTTGGAGCGCGTGCTTCCGTAGGGAGGCAGGCTCCGCCGGCCGCGATACGCGCGGCATCATCCGGGTGCACCAATTCCACAAGGTCGAAATGTTCGCGTACACGAGGCCCGAGGATGCGACCGCAGAGCACGAAAGGTTCCTCGCAATCGAAGAGTCGATGCTCACCGCCCTCAATCTTCCCTACCGCGTGATCGATACGGCCGCAGGCGACCTGGGATCGAGCGCCGCCCGTAAGTTCGATTGCGAGGCGTGGCTGCCAAGCCAGGAGCGGTGGATGGAGGTCACCTCGACCTCGAATTGCACCACTTTCCAGGCCCGACGCCTCGCGATCCGCGAGCGAGGCGAGTCGGGCAACAAGCCCGTCGCCACCGTCAACGGCACCATCGGCACCACTCGCTGGATCGTCGCTTTGCTCGAGAACCATCAGCAGGCCGACGGCAGCGTCTACCTGCCGCCCATCCTGCGGCCGTTCTTCGCAGGTGCGGAATCGCTCACGCCCGTGTCATAGGGCGCCGTTTCGCTGCGTTCACCCGACCGTCACCGCGCCGTGGCGTGCTCGACAGCCTCCGCGCCTTAGGGTCGATCCATGGCCGTTGCACCTGAGGACCTCGACCCGCCGTTGGCGAACGACTATTGGCGGCTGGTTGGCCTCGACATCGACGGCACGCTCATGCATTGGGGCGGTGAGATCAGCGATGCCGTTGTCGAAGCCGTCGAGCGAGTGCGCCTGTCACGCAACCACGTCGTTCTCGCCACGGGTCGCAACATCGTGGCGACGATGCCTGTGGCCGCGACGCTCGGACTGAAGCGCGGCTGGGCCGTGACCTCCAACGGTGCAGTCACTATCCGCCTCAACCCGGCAGCGCCAGGCGGTTACGAAATCGTCCGCACCCTCACGTTCAATCCGCGCGCCGCACTCGAGCTCATCAGGGACGAGATGCCCGATGCATTCTTCGCCGTCGAGGACCTCGGCGTGGGATTTCGCGTCACCAAGAACTTCCCGATGGGCGAGCTCGTAGGGCGCCAGACCGTGGTGGACTTCGAGGCGCTGTGCCGAGACGAGGTCACGCGTGTCGTCATCAGGGCGCCGGGCGCGGACGTCGCGCACTTTGACGACATCGTGAGCCGCATCGGCCTCAACGACGTCACCTACGCGGTCGGGTATTCGGCGTGGCTCGACCTCACGCCTCCCGGAGTCTCAAAGGCCTCCGCTCTTGAGTTCGTGCGCGGGGAGCTTGGTGTTGAAAGCGCGCACACCGTCGCGGTGGGCGACGGCAACAATGACATCGAGATGCTGAGGTGGGCCACCGCCTCCTACGCGATGGGAAATGCGCCCGACAAGGTGATCGCCGCGGCGGGTCGGCGCGTCGGCTACGTCGAGGATGACGGCGTGCTCGAGGTGCTGCATCCCCTGATCGATCCGCGGCGCTTGGCGATGTAGTCGCGGCCATTGGCCCGATTTGCGCGCAGGCCCGAAACCCTATGCTGGATCCATGGCCCTCATCGATGAACTTGCACACCGAAAGTGGTTGGACGACGAGATGCGCAGGCTGGTGAGTTTTGGGGCCGCCAGCGTTGACCCAAGGGGCGGCTTTGGGTGGTTGCGCGACGACGGCACAAGAGACGCGGCGCGTCCCGTCGAATTGTGGATCACATGCCGTATGACTCACGTGTACGCGCTCGCGGAACTCGCAGGGATCGATGGCGCTGGCGAAATGGTGGATCACGGCCTCGCGGCTCTTGAGGGCCCCTTGAGGGACGTCGAGCACGGGGGCTGGTTTTCGTCGATCGACAC
>JAYTGI010000089.1:0-16685 GCA_043733605.1 Demequina sp.
CCGCCGTCCAGACCCACCAGCGGTACGGACAGATGCTCTTGCCGTGGGCGATTGCGTTGTTCTTGGTGGCTGTTGGCCAATGGATGTGGTTTCGCTGGGGCGTCCTCCGGTATCGCCTGCCGGGCAACTCGCTCGCCACCGCCGCTCCACTGTTACTTGCGGTGGTGACCGTCGTGGTGGGGGTTGGCACGCTCGTCACGGTGGTCTTAGCAGGCGACACGGGCGCACGCGCCGTATGGGGCGGCTTGCTGGGCTAGCCGCGCCTCCCGCCTAGTTCTTGGCGGTGGCGTTCCCCTCGAGCGAGTACTTCTTGACAACCGCGGCGCACAGGTCGGGCGGGAAGTCCACCGAGCCAACGACCGTGTTGAGTTGGATCCCCACGCCGTCCTTGACGATCGCGAAGAGGTACTTGCCCTCGACGGACATCGCGAACTGGGCGACGTCGCGCGAACGGGCGGCCGCATCGAACGACGCGGCAACCACCAGGCGCGGCGCGCCGTTCACCATCGCGATCACGGGGGTGAATGCGCCGCCGCTCTTGGGCTCGTCGGGGGTGGGAACCACCACCTTGCTCTCCATGAGCGCGGCCACAAGATCGTCGATGTCTGCGGCACCCGACCGAACCCGATTCGCAAGCTTTTCCAGGGACGATGATATCTCACGCGCCTCAATCGTCGCCCTGATTGACGCCAGCATCGGCGGAACGAGCCCGAACTTCCCCGCCCCCGTCTCGACCACCAGGCCCAGGTCTGCTCGCAGCGTGCCGATGACCTTCTTGCCGTTCATCGTCGCAAACTCGGACGCCATATCGAGCACGTGAACTGCAGCGTCCATCGAGGTGAACACGGCCACGTAGACCACTCCCTCGACCTCCGTCATGACCGCGCCCATCGCGAGCTTGCCATCGGCGTCGAGGCCCATGGGCACCTGCAGATCGGCCTCGAGCAGCGATTCGATCAGCGCGACGACCGACTCCTGGTCCTGACGCCCTGAGGCAATGATCGCCTCGACCACTTGGGCCTTGCTCAGATCGTCGATGTTCTCCGGCACGATGATCGCGTCGGTGGACACATCGATGTCCGCCGGGGCGGCGTCGGCCGGGGTGTCGGCATCGTTGACGCTAGCGTCGGCGATTTCGAGGTCTGAGCCCGTCTCGGGGGCCGTGTCTGAGGTCTTGGGGGCGGTGTCGGCTGCCTTGCGGCCAAAGAGTCGAGGCATACATACCACCGTAGCAACCGTCGCACTGGCTTCGAGCCGTTGCCGCGCCTGAGAGCCAGCCGAACCAGTCCGGCCTCTCATGGCGGTGGCGGCCAAGAACCGGTAGAGATTAGGCCATCCGGACAGGAAGGTGCGGGACGGGCGGGACGGGCAGGGACCGACGCCCACCGGACGCTGGACTGGCCTTCTAGGCCGCCCCGTCGTAGACGGCCTCGGCTCCGGCAACGCCACCGCCTGCGGGAACCGACACGCCCGCCTCACGCAGCACGGTCTCAAAGGCGGCAAGGGTCGTGATCACCGCGTCGGTCCTCGCGTTGTATCCCATGGTCCCGATGCGCCACACCTTTCCCTTGAGTGGGCCAAAGCTCGCGCCGATCTCGATCCCGAACTCGGTGAGCAAGCGACCGCGGACCGCCTCGCCGTTGACGCCGTCTGGGATGTTCACGCCCACGATGTTGGCCATCTTGTTGTCGCGGTCGCCAAAGATGGACAGCCCGAGACCCTCGGCTCCCGCCATCATCGCCCTGCCGTGCAGCGCATGCCTGACTTGCATGGGGCCAAGTCCCTCCTCGAGCACGATTCGGGCGCACTCGCGCGCGCCGTAGAGCATCGTGGTGGCCTCGGTGTGGTGGTTGAGCCTGCGGGGCGACCAGTAGTCGAAGATTTGCCCGAGGTCGAAGTAGTTGGAACGGATCGGCTCGGTGGCGACGGGATCACCTTCGTCGCGAATACCGATCTCGATCGACTTGCGCGCGTTGATGACGCCCACGGCGCGTGGCGAAAAGGTTGCGGGACCGGAACCAGAGGGCCCTCCCAAGCACTTCTGCAGACCCGCTGTGGATGCGTCGATTCCCCACGCATCGGTCAAGAACTCGTTGCCGCCAAGAGACGCCGTTGTGTCGGCATACAGGAGCGTTCCGTAGTTGTCGCACAGCGCGCGCACACCCGCGAAGGACTGCAGCGCCGTGGTCGAGGTGTCACCGTGCACCATCGCCAAGAGTTTTGGCTGGAAGTGAGCAAGCGCGTCCGCGATCTGGTCAAGCTCGGCGACCCTGCCCCACTCGACCTCAATCGTGTGGACCTCGGCTCCCGCGCGCAATGCGATCTCGACGAGCAAGTGCCCAAAGCGCCCACACACCGCCACCACGACCCTGTCCCCGGGCTCAAGAAGCGACACGAACGCCGCCTCGATCGCGCCTCGCGCCGTCGCGTCGACCACGAGCGTCTGCTCGTTCGCGGTCACGAACACGCGCCGGAAAAGCGCCATCACCTCGTTCATCGTGTCCGTCATGAACGGGTCATACTGCCCCACCAACTGCGCCGCCATCGCCTGGAGCACGCGAGGGTGCGCATTGATAGGCCCTGGCCCCATGAGCAGGCGGTCGGGCGGGTTGATTGGTCCGGGAATACTCATCGTCGCTCCCATTCGATGGCGCGTTGAATGAGCGCCAGGTCGGAGCCTCGCGGTCCAATCAGGCAGACCCCGACGGGGCCATCATCGGTCATGGCCAGGGGAACGGACAAAGCGGGCCTTCCTGTGAGTCCGGCGATCGCGGTCATCCCCAGGGTCGCCTCGCGCAAGGTATTGAGCGTTTCGGCATCCGCGCCAATGACGGGTGCGGCCGACGCCGCCGAGGGCAGCACCAGCACGTCGTCGCCAAGGGTGGCGTCGATTTCGGCCGCAAGCCTCTTTACGCGCTCGAGCCCCTCCGCCTCTTGATCTGCCGTGACCGCCCGCGCCCACTCGAAGCGGGCCTGGACGTCGGGGGCCAGCGCTCCTGGGTGGGCATCGACCCACGCGCCGTCCGCCCTCCACGCCTCGGCAGACTGCGTGACCCTGAACGCCTCAAACATCTCGCGCACGGGCGGGAGGTCGATCGCAACGGGAGCCTCAATCACTCCGGCGCTCGAAAGAGAGTTCACCACGTCCATGATCGCCTTTGCGGTCGCGGGCGTGGCCGCGCGGTTCACGTCTTCGCAGACCAGCACCCGCGCCGTGGGAGTGGTCACGATGCGCCGCTCAAGCCCCACAGATGCCGTCGCGAGCATCATGAATCCGTCTCGCGTGAGCCACCCCACGGTGTCGTAGCGCGGAGCGAGCGGCAACACTCCCGCGAGCGGCACAGCGCCGCGAGTGGTGCGCAGGCCCCATAGTCCCTGGTAGGAAGCGGGTACGCGAATGGACCCTGCCGTATCGCTTCCGATCCCGATGTCGACATGGCCCAGCGCAACGGCGCTCGCGGGGCCGCTCGACGACCCGCCTGGAATCCCGCCTCGCACCGCTGGATTTGGCGCGGCGCCATAGTCGGCGTTGAGCCCTGCGATCGAGTACGCAAACTGGTCCGTCTGCGCGATCCCCACCACGTCGGCGCCCGCGTCAAGCAGCGCCTGCACGGCGGGCGCGGTCCGGCGCTCGACAGGTGCCTCGGCAAGATAGACGCGGGATCCCGCCCCGATGCGCTGTCCCGCAATCGCGAAGATGTCCTTGACGGCCACCGTGCGCCCCTTGAGCGGACCGGTTGACGCGCCCTTGACGAGCGGCGCGCCCACGAGGCGCCACACTCTGGTGTCCACCGCAGGCATTGGCGCGGTGACGTGAGCGGCGACGATGCGCCACGCGCCGTCCGTCTGCCTCCAGAGCTGGCTCGCGACGCCCCTTCCGCCCGATGTTGGGGCATTGACCGATAGTGCCAACCAATCGGCTCCCGTGGGGATGAGTCGCAGTCCCACGAGCGCGCGCACTCCTGCTCCCCCGCGCCCCGCCGTGAAGCCGGCAATTGCGTCGGCACCCTCAACGAGTCCGACGGCGTCGGCCCTCACCATGTCGGAAGCCGACTCGAAGCGGTCCGCGATCGCCTCTACGTTGCTCGTGACGAGCGCGTGCTCGTACGCGAGTAGCGCCTGGACGAGTGCGACGGGCAGTTCGCCGCCCCCTGCCACGTTAATCTCTGGAGGGATCGAGGCCAGCGCCGAAAGGCCCATGGGCACACCCGCAGGCGTGCTGCGGCGCTCGGGAGTCGTCTCGTCAGCTATGACATGCCGCCCCACGGCCGGCAACGGGAACCGTGCACACCCCGGGATCCGCCTTGGTTGCCGCGCCAGAACGGGGCGCGAGCGTCGTTGTGAAGTCGGACATTAACGTCGGGCCTTTCGACGGGGACACAGTTTGAATCCACCCAATGTGCGCGAAACACCATGGTCTCGATGCCAGTCTGACGCGTCAAGCCCCTCACGTTCGGGAAATGAACAGCGTCCTACGCTGACTTCGAGAGTACCGCCCCCGCGCCTCACACTTATTGCGCTCGGTCCGCGCGGGGTGGAGGGTTGAGGGGCGGAGGGTTGAGGGGCGGAGGGTTGCCAAGCGGTGTGTTGCCGGGCGCCACACGCGCGCGGGAGAGATTTGCCAAGAAACTCTGTAAAGCAGGGACCAATTGCCGATGAGGCTCGTATCCGGCGCTCCATCCCCCCCTCGGAGCTCCGGTCGGCACGAGGGCTGGGTTCGTCCCCGCCCTCGTCGTCGTCTCCGGGCGGCGGTGGCGCCGACGCGAGGTGCGTTTCCCGCTCGCTACACGGTGCGGTGCGTGACCGCGCCCGCCGTCAGCGTCAGCGCGACAGGCATCACGCGCAACGAAGAAGGCGTCAAGTCGTCCGGATCGAAGTCCACAGCGACCAGGTCGGCGGGCGCCCCATGCCGGACCGCTGGGAACGCCCACGTTGCGCGCAGCGCCTGGTCAATGGTCAGGGCGTTCCCTGGCTCCCACGGCGCCTGATTGTCGCGCGTGCGGTGCACCGCTGCCGAGATTCCCAACCACGGATCGAGGGCAGACACAGGGGCATCCGATCCAAGGCGTAGCGGAACTCCCGCAGCCGCGAGCGCGCCGTAGGGGAAGGCTCTGCGCGTGCGACCCGCCCACAAAACATCGGTGACGTCCCTGTCGTCCAGCGCGTGCTCCGGGTGAATACCAGCCGCAATTCCCAGCGCGGCAAAGCGCGGCAGGTCCTCATCACGCACCAGCTGAGCGTGCTCGATCGAACCTCGCGCGCCGGTCTGTTCGAACGCGTCGAGCGCCTCCGATACCGCCCTGTCGCCAATCGCGTGGAGAGCGACTTCGAAACCATGATCGCGGGCATCGGCAAGATCCCTGGCGAGGTCGCCGCGTGGGTGAGCCGAATGCCCAAAGTTGCGGGTGTGGGGATATGGCTCAAAGCACCAGGCCGTGCGCGTGTTGAGTGAGCCGTCGGCGAAGATCTTGAGCGGGCCCACCGTGACCAGCCCACCCGTGCCGTGAACACGCCTTCCCGTCCGATCCCCGCGAGCGAGTGTCGCGTCGAGGTGTTGCGGATAGACGCCCGCCTCGACCCTGAGCTGAGTAAGGCCGGACCCGACGCGCGCGGCCCATGCGACCACGTTGTCGGCCATCTCGAGGTCCATGATCCCGGTGACGCCCCTGGACGCCGCCGCGACCATCGCGTCCGCCACGCGCGCCTCCACGCCCCGCGTGTCCGCAGCCTCTTCCGCGTCGAGCGCGATTTCCAGATCGAAAGCGGCGTCTTCCCTGAGCAGCCCCGGCCTCGCCCCGTAACGCGCAGCCGCCGCCGAGTTGATCCACACGGAGTGAAGGTCGTGGCTGATCAGCACTATCGCTCGGCCGAGTTGGCCCACGCGATCCGCCTCTTGGTCGAGGGCGTGTGCGGTGGGAGCGTCGGGCCACAACGCATCCTGGAAGCCAATCGCGACGAGCGGCCTCGACATCGTCCCGCCGTCGTAGTCCATGCCGACGAGCGCGTGGCCGATGGCCCGCGCCACCTCATCGGCGGACGCCAACCCCGCGATGCTTAGCCGGTTCCTGTGCTTAGACCACAACGTGAAGTGCACGTGGCGATCAACGAGCCCGGGCATCAGCCAACGCCCATCGAGGTCGATGCGCTCCGCATCAGGGGCGACGTGCCAGGGCCCAGAGCCAGTCGGCGTCACAGAAACGACTCGACCGGCGGCGACACTCACGTCTACCAGGGAATCGGCGTGCTGTGACGAGGCGCCCCACAGTCGCGCTCGCTCAATCACCAGACGTGAGGTGCTCATGCACACAGCGTAGGGCCGCGCCCGGCTCTTGCCGAAGGGCCACAAGGCCCGGCTTTGGGCCAAAAATCACGCGGCGCTTTGGGCGCCTAAGCGCCGAGCGGGACCCGCGCGGCGCTCGCACTCGATCTGCCGTACACGCGGCGGGACACGGCCACGGCCACCGTCGTGTAGAGCGCGCCTGCGACTCCATCGAGGACGTAGTGGTTCGCAGTCCCTATGACAACAAACGTCATCGTCAATGGGTACAGCCAGGCGAGGTGTCTCCACCTCGTGCGGGTCAAAAGCACCACGGTGAGCGCGCACCAGAATGCCCACGCCACGTGAAGGCTCGGCATCGCCGCGTACAGGTTGGCAAGTCCCGTCACGCTTTCACCCCAAAACAACACAGGATGCGCGGACATGGTGTCTACGGCACCAGCGAGCGCAAAGCGCGGCGGGGCGAGCGGGTAGAGCCAATAGGTCGCGAGGCCCGCCAGCATGACGATGGCCAAAGCGGTCCTCATCGTCTTGTACTGGGGCCTTCTGCGCCGCCATACCCAGATGAGCACGCCCGCGGTGACGAGCATGTGAGTGGTCTGATACCAGTAGCTGCCAAAGTCGGCCAGCCACTGATGCCGAACGAAGAGCGCGTTGAGGCCCGACTCGATGTTGATGCCAAGGGCCAGCTCGGCCCGCTCGATATCCGCGGCGTGCCCCATGGCGAGCGAATACCTGTCCGGCGAGGCCGAACGCATGATCGAGTAGAGGGTGTACAACGCCACCACAAGCGCAAGCTCGGTGCCGACGGGCCCGAACCGCGCCCACAGCGTGCGGAAGACACCCTGCGGGGCGGTCGCACCCGAGTCGTCGTGCTGATCAGTCATAGTGCACTCACTTCAATCACGTGGGGGACGCGCGCCAGACTATCTCCGCGGCGACCGCGCGAGGGGACATACACGGTTTACGCCGATGCGCGAATGATGAGTTCGGTGGGAAGAATCACAGTGCGGGGCATGTCTTCCGCCCCGTTGAGCACGGCGATGAGGGTATCGGCCATCGCGGCGCCCATCTCCTCAGAAGGCTGGCGAACGGTGGTCAGTGGCACCTCCGTTGACCTCGCTGCTTCCGAATCGTCGTAGCCGACCATCGCGATGTCCGTTGGCACCCGGATGCCCATCGACCTGAGCACAGTCATCGCTCCTGCGGCCATCGAGTCCGAGGCAACAAAGATCCCATCGACGGCCGGGTCCTGCTCCAACACAGTACGCACGGCCGCGGCTCCCCCCCGCAAAGTGAAGTCACCTTCGACCACCGGCCCAGGTGTGAGACCCGCATCCGCAAGCGCAGCAAGGAACCCCGCCTCGCGCTCCGATCCCACCCTCATGCTCTTGGGACCAGTAATCGTGGCGATGCGCTTGCGACCCGTCGAAATCAGTCGCTCAGTTCCCGTGCGCGCGCCCGCAACGTTGTCCACGTCAACCACGTAGCCGCCCTCGATGCCAGCTGCTGGGCGCCCACCGAAGACCACGGGTATGGTGTTCGTCAGCGTCGACAAGAACGTGTCAGCCGTGTGGTGAGAGACCACGAGCGCACCATCGACGTTTCCGCCCTGGAGATAGCGCATCGTCTTGCCGTGAGGATCAGTCGAGGCAACCATGAGGTTGAGCACGTAGTCGGACTCTTGAAGTCGATCGTTAATGCCCACGATGATCGTCGCCAAGTAGAGATCGCCAAACAAGCGCGTCATGTCTTCGGGCACGACGAGCGCGATCGCGTGCGCTTGCTTGCTCGCGAGGGAGCGCGCCGCCCTGTTGGGGACGTAGCCGAGTTCCGCTATCGCCGCCCGGACTGTCTGGACGATCTCTTCGGAGACCTTGGGGGAACCATTCACCACGCGCGAAACCGTTGCGCGCGACACCCCCGCGTAGGCGCCCACCATTTCAAGCGTGGGGGCGGACGGCGCCTTTAGCGTTCGCATACTTCTTCGGTCCCCTGACTTGGGAGACCCCGGTGGGGGGCCTGCCGCTGAATGGCGACGCAGGCCCCACCACCTGGGATCCGCATGAAACTAACCCTTTACTGCACCCTGCATGATGCCTGCGATGAGCTGCTTGCCCGCAAAGAGGAAGAGGACGAGCAGCGGAATCGTCGCCAAAAGCACGCCAGCCAGAACGAGCGAGTAGTCCGTGAACTTCTCCGCTTGAAGCAATCGCAGTGCCATGGGCAACGTCGGGTTCTTGTTGTTGAGCACAATGAACGGCCAGAAGAAGTTGTTCCAGGTGGACACGAACGTGAACAGCCCAAGCATCGCTGCTGCGGGACGCGCGGCGGGAAGCGCCACGTACCAGAACGTGCGGATCATGGAACACCCGTCCACACGTGCCGCCTCGATTAGTTCCGTAGGCAACGATTGTGACAAGTACTGCGTCATCCAGAATACGCCGAACGCAGTCACCAACGCAGGGATGATGACCGCGCCCAGGTGGCCCGTCCATCCGTACTTCTGCATCAGGATGTACAACGGCACCACGCCTAGCTGCACCGGAACGGCCATCGTCGCAATCACGGCGACGAGCAACGGACCAGAACCCTTGAAGCGCAGCTTCGCGAACGCGAAACCAGCCAAGGTCGAGAGCACCACGGTAGAAGCCGACACGGTCAACGCCACGATCACGGAGTTGCCGAGCGCCTTCCAGAAGTGGACAGAGGGGCTGTTGATCACGTACGAGGCGTTGTGGAGAAAATTACCTCCCGGCCACCAGGACATGTTCGGGTCGGTGATCGTGAACGAGTCACCAGAACCGATTAAAAGCGACCAGTAGAAGGGGAACATTGAAGCAATGAGCACCACAGCCAGCACGGCATAGACAAACTTCGACGGGCGCCCAGCGCCGCGGGGCTTCCTAGTCCTGGGCGCCATTACTTGCCTCCTACTTGTGCGATCTTCTGAGATACCTTCTTGGACTTCTTCACGGCGTCTTCGCCTGAGACAAACCTGCGAGTCACCCAGGTGTTGATCAGGGTGATCACCATGATGAGGATGAACAACAGCCATGCGACCGCGGCCGCCCGGCCAAAGTCGAAGTCGAGCCAACCCATGTTGTACATGTACAGCGTGATGGTCAGCCACTGCTTGTTTGCCCCACCTCGACCGAACGTGTCATAGATGAGTGGCTCTTCAAAGATCTGCAGGCCACCGATGGTGGACATGATGATCACGAAGACAAACGTGGGCCTGATCTGCGGAAGGGTCAACGAGACAAAGCGACGCACCGCGCCAGCGCCGTCGACCTCGGCAGCCTCATAGAGGTCACGAGGTACGGCCTGCATGGCCGCTAGCAAGATCAGTGTGTTGTAGCCCGTCCATCTAAAGTTCACCATCGTTGCGATCGCCATGTGGCTCGGAATCACGCTCGTATGCCACAAAATCGGGTCGATTCCGACGTGACCAAGCAAGGTGTTGATGAGCCCGAACTTGTCGCCAAACATGTTAGAGAAGATGAGGGCGACGGCGATGGGCGCTACCACATAGGGCAAGAGCACGCCCATTCGCCAGAAGGTCTTGGCGCGCAAATTCTGGTCGAGCATCGCGGCGATCAGCGTAGCGGCGACAATCTGGGGCACAGATGACAATACGAAGATTGAGAAGGTGTTGCGCAGGGCCTTCCAGAAGTTCGGGTCATGAAGGATCCAGTTGAACTGATCGAATCCTACGAAGGTACCCGCGCCGCGGATGTGATCCCAGTCCTGCATCGAGATGAACGCCGTATACAGGATCGGAAAGAGCCCCGTGATGGCGAAGACGAGAAAGAAGGGGGCGATGTACAGGTACGGCGAATACTTGACGTCCCAACGCCCGCGACGCTGCCGCCACGTGAGCGGCAGTTGATTGCGCAACCGGTCCTCGGGGGTCTTCACGCCGTCAGGCTCGGTAGTGATGCTTGACATGGAGGTCCTTCGTCAAAAGTTGAGGGCGCAACGATCCGGGCCACCCGTAAAGGCATGGCCCGGACCAGAGCATGTTAACCGAGCGCGTCGATCTCCGACATAGCCTGGGTCCATGAGGTTGCGGGGTCCTGAGAACCATCCTCGACGCGGGTCAGCGCGCTCTGAATGACGTCGTTGACCTTGAAGTAGTTGGCGCCCTTGAACGGGGCAACAACGTCCTTGGAACGGTTAGAGAAGATCGTTCCGAGAGTTTCGCTGTTGAAGAACGTCGCGTTGGTCGGGGCGTCGCCCGCGGCCATTGCCTCGTTCAAAGCAGCGTCATTCGTGAGCGCGTCAGTCTGGCTCGGGAACGTACCGGCAGCTGCCAGCGCCTTGAGCTGCTGCTCAGGAGCGGTAAGCCAGCTGGCCAGTGCCGTTGCGGCTGCAACGTTCTTGCCATCGGCGGGAACGGTCAGGTACGAACCGCCCCAGTTACCAGCGCCACCTGGGAAGACGTCTGCGACGTTCCACGTGGTGGTGTTGGCAGCGTTGCCCTTGATAACGCCGAGCATCCAGCCTGGGCAAAGCATCGTGGCGAATCCGCCGTTTGCCATGCCTGTCTTCCAGTCATCCGACCACTGGCCGAGGTGAGCGGACTCGGTGGCCGAGGCCGCCGTCAGCTGGTCAAAGATCGCCTTGACTTCGGGGTTGGTCGACGCCGTGATGGCACCGGTGGCCGGGTCCTCGTAAGCGGCGGCAACCTGGTTGATCATGCCCTGGTACGTGCCTCCGGCACCGTCAAAGAATGCCTTGCCACCAGAACCGTCGACGTACTGCTGGCCAACCTTGAAGTAGGTGTCCCAACCGCCGGTGAGCAACTTGGCAACGTCGGCCGGGTCGGTCGGAAGACCGGCGGCCTCGAAGAGTGCCGAGTCGTAGCAGACGGCCTCTGGGCCGATGTCCGTGCCGTAGCCGATCAGGCGATCTTTTGCGTCAGTTGCCGCAGCGGTCTTCCAGTCGAGCCAGCGGCCCTCAACGTCGGGGCTGGACAGGTCGGCAAGAAGGTCGGAGTACTGCATGACCTCGGGCAACCAGTCAACCTCGATGGCCTCGACGTCAGCAAGACCGCCGGCGCCGAGCTTGGCGAAGTAGTTCGTGCGAGCGTCGTTCGACGTCGCGGCGACGTTCTGCACGACAGTGACGCCGGGGTTGGCGTCCATGTACTCCTGCAGAAGGGCGTCGGTGTAACCGAAGTTGTTGAACGTTGCGACGGTCAGCGTGATGGGTTCCTGGGCGGACGATGTTGCGTCCGTGGCAGATGTGGGGTCGCTCTTCGAGCTGCTGCAACCAGCAACCAAGAGGGCGAAAGCCGTGGCGCCAGCAGCGATGCTGAGGGCCTTGTGGCTGCGTGAGAAGCTCACGTTCACTCCTTTGTGATGTAGGGATGATACAGACCCAATGAGAGCGCTCTACTCCCGTGTGAGAGCGCTCTTTCGAATCGTCCCCACGGTAGGTCTGGGTAGCCATGCGCGTCAATCGAACGGGGCTCTTGGAGCCGATTTGTCATCGAATCGTTACCAAGGGGATTCGATTGCCAGCCCGAACTCGCACTTGACCCGGTTCGACTCTGACAAGCGGCAGTTGAGTCTGTGATCGCGCGAGCCGTGAAAACGTAAGGCCATGAGTCCCTGCGACCCTCGACATCGCTGGCGCAAAGCCATGCTCACGCCGCAAGCCCCTCGGAACACGCCGCGCGCTCGCTAGACCTCGCGCTTGGCCACCGTGGCTTGAGCAATCACACGGGTTCCCTGGTACACAACCAACGATTGCCCTGCCGCGACCCCTCGCATCGGCTGATCGAGCTCCACGACCATCCGGCCGCGCCCGTCGTCACCGACACCGACACCGAGCGTCACGGTTCCCGCGACCGGTTCTCCGTGCGCCCTCACTTGGGCCATGCACCGCGTGGGATCGACCGCGGGAACGTCTGGGGCGAGCCACACGACGTCTTCGCCGACGAGTTGACGGACCGACAAGAGGGTCTCGGGACCCACCACCACGAGGTTGCGCGCCGTGTCGACCTCCGTGACGTAGCGGGGCGCCCCGTCTAGGGCAGGGCGCGGCAAACGCAGACCCTTGCGTTGGCCCACCGTGTACGCATAGGCACCCGTGTGTGCGCCGACGACTTTGCCCGCCTCATCGACGATCTCACCCTGGTTTTGGCCAAGGGCGCGCTCAAGGTAGCCCTTGGTGTCGCCGTCGGCCACGAAGCAGATGTCGTAAGAGTCGGGCTTGTTGCTGACGCCCAACCCACGCGCGGCAGCCTCGGCCCTCACCTTGGACTTCGACTCAATCTCCCCGAGGGGAAACATCGCTCGCGCCAGCTTCTGGGGTCCCATGACGGCCAGCACGTAGGACTGGTCCTTGGCTGCATCGGCCGCCCTGTGCAACTCGCGGACACCGTCTTCGCGGGTCACGATGCGGGCGTAGTGGCCCGTCGCGACGGCATCGAAGCCCAATGCATCGGCGCGCTCAAGCAAGGTGTCGAACTTGATGTGCTCGTTGCAACGCACGCACGGGTTGGGGGTGCGGCCCTTCGAGTACTCGCTCAAGAAGTCGGTGACGACGAGGTCGTGGAACTCATCGCTCAAGTCCCACACGTAATAGGGGATGCCGAGCTTGTCCGCCGCGCGGCGCGCATCGTTGCTGTCCTCGATCGAGCAGCAACCCCGCGATCCCGTGCGGTACTCGTCGCGATTGCGGCTCAACGCCATGTGCACGCCAACAACCTCGTGCCCTGCGTCGACCGCGCGCGCGGCGGCGACCGCGGAATCGACTCCGCCTGACAGTGCTGCGAGGACGCGCATCGGGATACTCCTGGAGGCCAAAAGGGGACCAGACCATGGTACGACGGTTGGGCAGGTGGTCACCCAGCGAGCGTCGCCCGTTCCACAACCTCGGGAAGCGCCGCGATGGCCGCATCGACATCGGCCTCGGTTGACGTCCAACCGAGCGAGAACCTGATGGTCGAGGTCGCATCGGCCTCCGAACGCCCCATCGCAAGCAACACATGGCTCGCCTGCACCACGCCTGCGGTGCACGCGGAGCCTTGAGAAACGTCGATGCCGCGGGAGTCGAGGCCGTAGAGCAAGGCATCGGCATTCGCTCCCGGAAAGGTGAGGTGCACGATGTGCGGCCCCCTCCTGGCTAAGGTGGGCCGCGACGTACCCGGATAGGGCCCGCTGAGGACGCTGTAGGCACGTGAGGTACCCACGCCCTCGATAAGCCGCGTCGCGAGTTCACGTAGGCGCCCCCCCTCGGAGGCCCGCGCCGCCACGGCCTCCTCCAGCGCGACCGCGAACGCCACCGCACCAGGAACATCGCGAGTCCCCGACCTCACGCGCCTCTCCTGCCCACCCCCATGATTCAGGGGCACGAGCCTGGCATCACGCCTGGCAAGCAAAGCGCCGACGCCCACGGGGCCGCCGAACTTGTGTGCGCTTACTGCCATCGTGGCGAGGCCACTCGCACCGAAGTTCACATCCTCATAGGCGATCGCTTGGGCGGCGTCACTGTGGACAGGAACTCCCGCACTTATTGCGAGCGCGACCACGTCCGCAATGGGCTGGACGGTGCCCACCTCGTTGTTGACCCATTGCACCGACACGAGTGACGTCGCACGGGCATTCGCCGCCAACTCACTGGTCAACCGGTCCAGGTCGAGAGTCGCCTCCGCATCGACAGGGAGCTCGACCACGGGTACGCCATCACTCATTGCGAGCCATCGAGCGGGGTCCAAGGAGGCATGGTGTTCCACTTGCGTGGTGATGAGGCGCTTTCGATCGGGATCGGCGTTCACGCTCGCCCACACGCCGCCCTTGATCGCGAGGTTGTTGGCTTCGGTGGCGCCCGACGTGAAGATCACTTCCGTCGGATGAGCGCCCAAGGAGACCGCGATGCGCTCGCGCGCATCCTCGAGCCGCGCCCGCGCTTGCCGCCCTATGGCGTGCAGCGACGATGGATTGCCGCCCTCATTCGCGGCCTCAAGCCATGCGTCACGGGCGGCAGGGCGCATCGGGGTTGTCGCGGCGTGATCGAGGTAGTGGCGCACGCGACCATCGTAGGCGGGGTCCTCCGCGGGACTGTGGGCACCCGTGGCGGCGCAACGCGCGGGTAACGTGGCAGCAAACCCGCTCGGAAGGACTCCCCCATGGCCACCTGGTTCATCACCGGATGCTCAACCGGCATCGGGCGAGCGATGGCGGAGGCCGTCGCTCGGCGAGGCCACACGGTTGTCGCCACGGCTCGACGGCTCGAAACCCTCGACTCCTTTGCCGCGGCCTATCCGGGCCTCGTGGTGCCTCTCAGTCTCGACGTGACGGACGACGCCTCCGTCGACGCGGCGGTCAGCGCGGCCCTTACGAGCGCCGGACCGATCGACGTCTTGGTCAACAACGCTGGTATTGGCTACTTTTCGACGATCGAGGAGTCGGACGAAGACGACGTACGCGCCATGATGGACGCCAATTTCTGGGGTACGGCCCGCGTGACAACCGCGCTGCTGCCGCACCTCCGCAAGCGCAGGGCCGGCCACATCCTCACGGTCTCCTCGATCGCGGGCGTGCGCGGCTCGGCCGGCCTCGGCTACTACTCCGCCACCAAGTTTGCGGTGTCTGGCTTCATGGAGGCGCTTGCCGCCGAGGTGAGACATCTTGGCATCAAGGTCACTGTGATTGAGCCCGGCCCAGTTCGCTCTTTGTGGATTCCTTCGGGCGAGAAGAAGGAAGAGACCCTCCCCGATTACGAGGAGGTCATGCGCCCGTTCTGGGACCGCATTCACGCGCTTACTGGACACCAACCCGGTTCACCCGAGGCGCTCGCGGAGGCCATGCTGGCGCTTGTCGACGCCGCGGAGCCCCCTCTCCACTTCATCGCGGGAGCGCACGCGCTGGAGGGCGCGCGCGCCAAGATCGAGCGGCTTTCGGCCGAAATCGATACGTGGGAGAACCTCACGCGTTCGGTCGACCGTCCCGCGTAACGCGCTGCGGCTCCCCAGCAGTCACCACCGCCCCGTCACTTCGAACCGCGGGCGATACCCACTCGCCGATGCGAGGCCCCAATCACTTCACAGCGTTGGCGTGTCGCGCACGCGAAAGGTTCGTAGCTGCGGCGCCAGGCGTGCACCGCCGTCAAGGGACCCCCTCGCGCCCAAACGGGCGGGGACGCCTCTCGGCGTGCCCAACCTCGTCACTCGGGCGCTACCGGACCACGTCGCATGCCTGACCATTGAGGGTGAACGACTCGGGAATCGAGACTGGCCCTGGGTGAATGCCGATGAATCCGAACATTTCGGTCGCTCCGGGCAAGATGGTGCTGTTGTGGAACAGGTTCTCGACGCTCACATGCGAGCCTGTCTGCGTCACGTCCCCGCGCCATAGATGGCGAATCGTCTCGCCCGCACCGAAATTCCACTCGACGTTCCAGCCATCGATGGGCTCGTCGAAGATGTTCTTGACCAGCACCTGGGTGTTGAAGCCGCTCCGCCAGGTGCCGTGCACGAGGTATCGCACCTCGCAGATCGGTTCCACGGGCTGCACGGCGACCGGCACTTCAAGGGATTTGAACACGCGCTCGCCGTTGGGTCCCACGGCCTGCAGATACATCGAGTAGATGCGGGCATCTGGGCCATAGGACTCGACCCTGAATCGGGCCGTGTCCCCATCAACGATCGCCGTATCGCCTGCGAGGTCGCCGGGGGCCATGCCGTCGTCGGCTTGAGTCGACAGGGCATTGACGATCGTGACGGTCCACGGGCTTGAGTCTGGGCCCGTGGCCGTGACCTCGACGTCGACGACCGAGTGCTCGGGGCCGAACACCGTGGGCGGATTCACCGCCCACGAGACCCCGGAATCGAGCTTCATGCCAAGTAGCACCGGATCATGATCCGACGTCCTGTACATGTCCGGCGCGTACAGGTTCGCTATCTGAGCGGGCGACTTGAAGTTGGTGTTGTAGTCCAATAGCGGCACCTCGTCGGAATTGATGTGGAACTCCGTGACCCCTGCGACCTGCGGCAATAGCGACGACGACGCGAGCGCGTAGTCGAGGTAGCCCCACTGGCCGTCGAACACATAGGAGTAGCCGCCGTGGCTCAGATCCTTGTAGCCCGCATCTGCGAACACCTGGATGGGGTCCTCCATGGCATACGAGTTCATATCGCCCATGAGGACGACGTCGGGGTCGCCATTGCCTGCCTGGCCCGCGTTGATCCAGTCGACGAGGGCGTGAGCGGCTTGGGTTCGGGTCTCATTCCAGCAACCTGCGCCGTCCCCGCGGTCGTCGTTGGCCGATCCGTCGCCAGGGCACGAGCCCTTGGATTTCAAGTGGTTGACCACGAGCGTGACGTGCTCGGAGCCATTCATCTGCACAAAGGTCTGTGCGAGTGACGGCCGGTTGCGGTTGTCGTCAAAGCGCGGGT
>JAYTGI010000090.1:0-6594 GCA_043733605.1 Demequina sp.
AACGGCGTCAAGCCCGCCCTGTTCAGCGCCAACTCCGAGGGCGCGTGCACCGAGTGCAAGGGCGCGGGCCTCATCTTCACGGACCTGGGACCGATGGCCACTGTGAGCACCGTGTGCGAGGCGTGCGAGGGCAAGCGCTTCAAGGACGAGGTGCTGGAGCTCAACCTGCGCGGCAAGAACATTGCCGAGGTGCTTGCCCTCTCTGTGGCCGATGCCATCGAGTACTTCACCGAGGCGCCTGCTCTCGTCATCCTGCAGCGCCTGGCCGACGTTGGCCTGGGGTACATCGGCCTTGGGCAGGCGCTCAACACCCTGTCGGGCGGGGAGCGCCAACGCCTCAAGCTCGCCATCCAGATGGCGAAGGCTGGCAACACGTACATCCTCGACGAGCCGACCACGGGCCTGCACCTGGCCGATGTCGACAACCTGCTGGCGCTCCTGGACCGCCTGGTGATGGACGGCAACACGGTCATCGTGATCGAGCACCACCAGGCAGTGATGGCCCACGCCGACTGGATCATCGACTTAGGTCCGGGGGCGGGCCACGACGGAGGGCTCATCGTGTTCGAGGGCACGCCTGCCGACCTGATCGCTGGAGCCAAGACGCTGACAGCGCAGCACCTCAAGGAGTACGTGGCTTAGGTGAGGTGGCCCGGCGCACCGTTGACGGGGCTGACCCAAACGGGGTTCGCGACCTCAGTCGCGCCCCTAGGTCACGAACACGTCTGGCTCCACGCGGGGTGGGGATGTCCTGCGAGGGGATCAAGCCTGACCGCCGTGGGGCGGGGCATCCCCGCCACGCCCCACGGACAGCAATGGCTCGAGAAATGAGGTCCCTAGGTCGTGGCCTGATTCACCCTGACCACATATTGCCCGACGGGTCCCTGAACGCGCAGTCGCGCGCTCCCCACCGCTGGTCGATGGGTTCCTGCACCACCTCGGCACCTGTGAGGCCTGCACGCGCTCGAACAGGGCGTCGAGATCGTCCGTGCTGAACACGAGCATCGGCACCACGCCCTTGGTCAGGAGTTTCTGGAGCGCGTCTCCGTAGGCCTGAGAGTGGCCCGCGTGAGGCGCAGACAGGACGATGCCAAGCCCCGGCTGAGCGGTGCTCGCCACGGTGACCCAGCGGAAGCCGCCGTTTGCCACGTCCATGAGGACGTCGAGGCCCAGGGCGTCGCGGTAACAGCCAAGTGCCTCGTCCACATCGTTGACCGTGATGTTGGTGGCCTCCAGCGAGATGTTCATGGCTCCACGCTAGGCAAAAATCGCGTCGACCGCTTCGCCGGAACTGCTCCGCATGCGGACCTCGCGCGCATCGCGCACCGGCCTGGTTTGAAGGCGGGCGAGGCAAGCGGGCATGGCCTCCACAGCATCGTGCTCACGCGCGGCGTAGGCGCTGGGGCTCGCCCGCGCGATCTTGCTGAACTTGGCACAGAATGAGCCGAGCGACGTGGCACCCACGGCCATGCACGCATCGGTCACGCTCACGCCGCGCGCAGCAACGCCATGGCCCTCTCGATCCGCCGCGTCATGAGGTAGCTGTACGGCGTCTCTCCATACGCCGCCCCGAACTGCCGCGAGAAGTGCGCGGGCGACATGAGCGCTCGCTGAGCCATGGCGTGCGCGTCGAGCGCACTCGCGTATTCGCGGTCGAGGAGCTCGCGCGCACGGCGCAGGTGCGCAAGGTTGGAGAGCTCGTCGGGGGTCACGCCTGCAGATTATCCCGGAGTGGCGCAGGCCATCCCACCGACCGTTGCAGCCGCAACAAATCCCTCACACGCGCCAACTTGGGCAGCACGGATCGGTGTGGAGCGCGGACGCACCGGCGTCACCCTCTACCGCCGGACGCATCTGGCACCACCTTGCGGGGCCCAATTGGACGGTTCGGCCCAAAGGTCCCGGCTTATGCGGGCAGTTCATTGAGATCGTGGGACTATCTGCACTCGATGCGGGCCAAGACCAGCGCATGTGCTCAGCGACGAGCGTCAGGGAGAAACGTTGCCTACGACAGTACGGTGGAGCACCCACCCGCGAAGGTACGCCTCGGCGACCTCTGGGCCGATTCCCCCTGACCGTCGAATTGTTGCGCCACGCCCCGTTGGCATCGTTGCCGAATGCGACCTTGTTCGCAGCTCCTCAACGTCAAAGGACTGCCAGAGCTTTTCAGTCCGCGAGTTTCTCATTCTCGAAGACGGCAACCGTGTGCCGCTCCGCGAGGGCCTCGAGTTCACCATCGGCTCGCCGTTCGAGGACGTCCACGATGCCCTGAATGCCGATTCGCTGATCCGCGCCATCCGCAACGTGGTCCTGCCCGAGGTATCCGCCGCCGATCCTCAGCGTCCCTGGGACTGCCTGGTGCAGCTCGCTCGCCGTCGCCGCGTCCAGACATGCGCCGAAGAGGTCGCACTGCTTCCGTACGACCTGGTCCTGACGGAGGACGTCAAGAACTGGCTCTAGCCGCGCCAATGACCGTTGCGAGGCGGGAGTGGTCATCAGCGCCGACTCAGGTGCAACGACGGTGCGGCGCAGCCCCAGAGCACCACATCCGCGCTCTCCGCCTCTACTCCAAGCAAGAACCCCGGTCCACATCGTCGTGAACCTGGGTTCCAGCAGGTCAATCGGTCAATCGGTCAGTGCGTCAGTGCGTCAGTGCGAGAAGCGTCCCGTCGAAAACTCGAAGACCCAGCCGATAAGGCCGATCACCGCCACGATCGCGGCAGGCACCATGACCCACCAGCCAACGGCCATCGCGACAAACCCGAGCGCGCAACCGAAGGCGAGTACTAGCGGCCACCACGACCACGGGGCGTAGAGCCCCTGATCGCCGGGCTGCTCGGAGACCACGCCATCTGCGCGGTCCTCGGGACGCACTCCGTGGCGCTTCTCGAGCATCCTGAAGTAAAACGCGATCATCAAAGCGAGGCCAGCTGAGAGCAGCATCGCTGGGAAGCCCACGAGCTCCTTGAAATGAGTAAGGAATCCATACACGATCGCCACTAGCAAGAAGAAAGCTCCGGGGACGAAGAAGATCATCTTCTCGGTCTTCATGGCTATGCCCCCCTATTTCGCGTAGACGTCGTTGCGGTGGTCCAGTGCGGCCACCTCTGGGTAGTGCAGGTCAAAAGCGGGACGCTCCGAGCGGATGCGCGGAATCGACACGAAGTTGTGACGCGGCGGTGGGCAGCTCGTGGCCCACTCGAGCGAGTTGGCATAGCCCCACGGATCGTCGACAGTGACCTTGGGCGCGTTCTTTGCCGTCCTGTACACGTTCCACAGGAACGGCAGCGTCGACAGCGCCAAGAAGAACGCGCCGAACGTCGATATTTGGTTCAGGAGCGTGAATCCGTCCTCGGGCAGGTAGTCCGCATAGCGTCGTGGCATTCCACCCGCACCGAGCATGTGCTGCACAAAGAACGTCGTGTGGAACCCGATGAACAGCATCCAGAAGTGGATCTTGCCCAGGCGCTCATTGAGCATCCTTCCGGTGAACTTGGGCCACCAGAAGTAGAAGCCAGCGAACATCGCAAACACCACGGTGCCGAACACCACGTAGTGGAAGTGCGCCACGACAAAGTACGTGTCGGAGACTGGGAAGTCGAGCACGGGCGAGCTAAGGATGACGCCCGTCAGGCCGCCGAATAGGAACGTGACCAGGAAGCCGACGGACCACAACATCGGCGTGGCCATGACGATCTTGCCTCGCCACATTGTGCCGATCCAGTTGAAGAACTTCACGCCCGTTGGCACCGCGATCAGCATCGTCATGAACGCGAAGAACGGCAGCAGCACCGCGCCAGTCACGTACATGTGGTGAGCCCACACGGACACGGACAGTGCCGCGATGGCCACGGTGGCGTAGACCATGCCGTGGTAGCCGAACAGCGGCTTGCGGCTAAAGACGGGCAGAATCTCGGTCACGATGCCGAAGAACGGCAAGGCGATGATGTAGACCTCGGGGTGGCCAAAGAACCAGAACAGGTGCTGCCACAGAATGGCGCCGCCGAAGTCGGGGTTGAAGACCTGGGCGCCGAGCACGCGGTCAGCGCCCAGCGCGAACAGTGCGGAGGCCAGCGGCGGAAACGCCACCAGGATGAGGATCGACGTCACCAGGGTGTTCCACACGAAGATGGGCATCCGGAACATGGTCATGCCTGGAGCGCGCATCGTGACGATAGTCGTGATGAAGTTGACCGCGCCAAGGATGGTGCCGAAGCCACCAAGTGCCAGGCCAAACACCCACAGATTCCCGCCGATGCCAGGAGAGTAGGCCGCGTTTGACAGCGGCGCATAGCCGGTCCAGCCGAAGGCCGCCGCGCCTCCGGGGGTGAAGAACCCCGACACCGCGATGATCCCGCCAAAGAAGAAGAACCAATACGCCAGCATGTTCAGGCGAGGGAACGCCACGTCGGGCGCCCCAATCTGCAGCGGCATGATGACGTTCGCGAAGCCAGCAAACAATGGGGTCGCGAACAGCAACAGCATGATGGTGCCGTGCATCGTAAACAATTGGTTGTACTGCTCGGGCGACTGCACCACCTGGAGCCCCGGTTGGAACAACTCGGCCCTAATGAACAGGGCCAGGATTCCGCCAATGATGAACCATGCGAACGACGTGCCCAGATACATATACCCGATCACCTTGTGGTCGGTCGACGTGATCCACCGCACCACGACGGACCCCGAACGCTTTCGGATCAGCGTGGGCGCATGTTCCATGCCGCCAGCAACGTCGTATGCCAAGGTCGCCATGGCCTAGCCCTTCCCGCCGGCCGGCTGGACCGCGGGGTCCTGCAGGCGGTTGTATTCGAGACCAAGGGACCCGGTCTGGCCCGCGTCACTCAAAGACTGCATGTATGCGTCGTACTCTGCGCGGGAAACGACCTTCACGTTGAAAAGCATCGCTGAGTGGTACTCACCGCATAATTCGGCGCATTTTCCCTGGTAAGTGCCCTCTGTCTCGGGGACGAATTGAACGTGACTCGTGCGCCCTGGGATCAAATCTTGCTTAAACAGGAACGCAGGGATCCAGAACGAGTGGATCACGTCGCGCGAGTTCAGCGTGATGTCGACGTTCTCACCCACGGGCAGGTACAGGGTGGGAAGGGTCTCTTCCACACCGGGCTGGCCCGTCAACTTCGCTTGGACGCCCACGGAGTAGACCTCGTCGTCGAGGTAGTTGAAGTCCCAGGCCCACTGCTTGCCGATCGCCTGGATGTGCACATCGGCGGGACCGGACACGTCTTTGACGATCGCCACGTCCGTCACGGTCCACCTGAACAGCACCGCGATCATGATGAGCGGGATGATTGTGTACATGAGCTCAAGCGGCACATTGGCGCGCGTCTGCAGGGGCAATTTGTCGTCGCCTTTGCGCTTTCGATACACGGCGACGGTCCACATGATGAGCGTCCACGTGATCACGCCGACGATGATGGCGGCCAACCACGAATAGTTCCAGAGGTCGATGATGCGACCCGTGTGATTCGTGATACCGGGTGAACTGGGAAGACCATTGGCGCCAGCTTGACCGGCACAGCCTGCAAGCAGGGACGATGATCCTGCGATCAACGCGAGTGTACCGAGCCTTTTTAGCGCTACGGGGGACAAAGTAGCCACGCGTGCATACTATCGCGCGATACCGTTATGGCATGCAAAGGTCCCGGGTCTTTCTTGACGCGGGTGGCTCAGCGCCCCTTTCGTCCCGAGTTGTCGACGCACTTCAGGCCGGTTTCGCCGATGGTTGGGCCGACCCTGCGCGCCTTGTGACCGAGTCGCGCAAGGCGAGAAGCCTCATCGATGGCTCTCGCGAGGCGATCGCGGAGGTCTTGGGTGCCAACGCCGACTACGTGCACTTCGCACCCTCGATCCACTTCGCATTCGAGCGCGTCATCGCCGGGATCGCCCACATGCGACGCGCCCAACCCCGCATTCTGGTGAGCGCAATCGAACGCGATGCGCTCATTCACGCGGCAAACCACACGCGACCTCACGGTGTCGAGTCGATAGGCGTTGACGCGAACGGTCACCTCGACATCGACGCATTCTCCGCCGCGGTGGCCGCCGACGGCATCGCACTTGCCGCGATTCAGCACGCGAACCAAGAGATCGGCACCGTCCAACGCCTCGACCCTGTGGCAAAAGCGTGCGCCGATGCTGGGGTTCCCCTACTTGTCGACGCCTCGTCGAGCATCGGCCATAGAGATGCTCCCAAGAACTGGGACGCGCTCATCGCGCACCCTGCGGACTGGGGAGGGCCAGCGGGAATCGCTGTGCTCGCGCTCGACCCCCAGACGCGTTGGCTGCCGACGTGGCCGGAAGGCGACGATTGGGCGCCCGGCGGAGTGAGCGTGCCGCTCGCCCTCGCATCGGCCGTGGCGCTCCAAGAGCGAGAACAGGAACGACGCGAGATGGCGGGTCGGCTCGGCGCGCTCGTCGAAAAGATCAGGGCCACCGTGCGCCGGCTCGATGGCGTCGAGGTGCTGGGCGACCCCTACGAGCGGTTGCCTCACGTCGTCACATTCTCTTGCCTCTACGTCGACGGCGAATCACTGCTGAGCGAGCTCGACAAAGAGGGATTTGCCGTGGGGTCTG
>JAYTGI010000091.1:0-2308 GCA_043733605.1 Demequina sp.
AGGGCGGTACAGATCAAGCCATTCGCGAGGGGAGAACGGTGCGGGGCATTAACTCTTTTTGCGTAGCGCGATGTCGGTCATCTCTTCCCGAGGAACGACTTTGACGCGTTCGCGGCCCTGAACCTCGCCGGAGTCCCTCTCGTGAGCGTCAAGAACCTCCCAGTCCTTCCACTCCACAACGGGAACGCCGCGCGACTTCAGCAACTGGAAGACGTTGTCGGGGCTGAGTTGTTCCGGACCCGCCTTCGACTCGGCGAACAGGCGCTCTGAATCGTCCACGAGGTGCTGGATCGTCTCCGCGGCGTCTGACTTGGTCGAGCCAATGAGGCCCACGGGGCCGCGCTTGATCCAGCCAGTGGTGTAGTAGCCGGGCACCACGTCCTCGCCGTCGACAACGCGACCGCCCACGTTCGAGATGGTGCCCCTTGAGGCATCGAAGGGGATGCCGTCGATGGCCGTGCCGTAATAGCCCACTGCGCGGTACACGGCCTGCACGGGGTAGTCGATAAACTCGCCAGTACCCTTGGCGTTGCCGTCTCCCGTGAGCGCGGTGCGCTCGACGCGCACGCCGGTGACCTTGCCGTTCTCGCCGAGCACCTCGTGGGGCGCCTGGAGAAAGTGCAAGTGGATGCGTCGCGCGGCGCCAGTGGGCTCACGCAGTGTCCAGTCGGTGAGCGTCTTGACCACTTGCTTGGTCTGGTGGTGGCCGTCGATCGCGGCCATCGAGCCCTCGTCAAAGTCGTAGTCCTCTGGGTAGACGATGACGTCAACGTCGGGAACCTGAGCGAGTTCGCGCAGTTCCAGAGGGGAGAACTTCACCTGGGCGGGACCGCGCCTCCCGAAGAGGTGAACGTCGGTCACAGGAGACGTCTCAAGCGCCTCGAGGACGTTCGCCGGAACGTCGGTCGGTAGCAAGTCCGTGGGGTGCTTCGACAGCATGCGAGCGACGTCGAGAGCCACGTTTCCGACGCCAAAAATCGCAACCTCTTTGGCCGAGAGCGGCCAGGTGCGAGCGACGTCGGGGTGGCCGTCATACCAGCTCACAAAGTCGGCGGCGCCGTACGAACCATCGAGGTCAATACCAGGAATGTTGAGGTCGGCATCCTTGAAAGAACCCGTAGCGAAAATGACGGCGTCGTAGTGCTCGTTGAGGTCCTGAAGGGTGAGGTCGGTGCCGATGTTGACGTTGGCGAGCAAGCGGATGTCGCCCCTGCCCAAAACATTGGCAAGTGCCACGATGATTTGCTTGATGCGCGGGTGGTCTGGGGCCACTCCGTAGCGCACCAAACCGAAGGGGGCGGGCAGTCGCTCGATGATGTCAATCGACACGTTCAGTTCCGTCTTCGACAGGATGTCGGCGGCGTAGGTTCCAGCGGGGCCGGCGCCAATAATGGCGACGCGCAAGGGGCGGAGTGAACTCACTGGACTACTCCAACGTCTGGGACCTGGGCGCGCGGGTGGACCCGCAGGCGGCGACGGGCGCCAGTATAGACACGTGCGTGCGGACGCGCCTCCACAAGCATCAAGGCTACTGCGCCGCCTCGGGAGAGCGACAAGAGCGTCGCGACCGCCAAAGCCTCGCGGCATCGGCCCTCTCCACCCACATGAACCTTGATTGAACTTCAGATGACGATGCGTGGGGAGTCATCGGCCCTCAACATTCACCGTGTCACGCTGAGTCCATGGGAATCGCACCGCACGTCGGAAGGACCAAGACGGGCCCGGGTCCAGTCGCAATCCCAGACCCCCGACCGCTCGAGAACCCGGAGCTCATCTCGCCCCAGGAGTACATCGCCGACGCGACCCGCCGCATTCATGTGGCGCGCAGGCGCGTGCGGGTCATCGCGCTCACAATCGCCGATGAGCGGGAGACGGAGGCGCTGATCGAGGCATTGTGCGCCGCGGCCCGCCGCGGGGTCGAGGTCCACGTGGCGGCCGACACGTTCACGTACGCAGACGCCGCGGGTCGCTTCGTTCCCAAGCGCTACATCAGCGCGCGCAGGCGGCGCTCGATGGACATGGCACGAGCGCTCACCGAAGCGGGAGTGCGCTTCGACTGGCTCGGCCAAGAGGGTGGGCTCCCGTGGAGGGGCCGCACTCACACCAAGTTTTGCGTTGTCGACGATACGGTCTACAGCTTTGGCGGCGTCAATCTGGACGACCAAGGCGCGACCAACATCGACTTCATGCTGCGGATCACCGACCACAGGCTCGCGGAGGACCTGGTGCGGGTCTACGAGCGCACGCACCACGCGAACTCGCGGGTGAGCGGATTCCGCTCCACCGCGCTCACGTATGGCAGGGACCA
>JAYTGI010000092.1:0-2305 GCA_043733605.1 Demequina sp.
TCGCGTGATGGTGCGCGCGTCGCGGTGCTGAGCCGCGCGAGCGGCGGTCAAGTTCTCGAGGTGATGGCCGTGGTGAGGGACGGGGCGGGAGTGCCGCTCCAGCTTGGCCAACCGCTCGCGTTGGGTCCCTCCGTGCGAGAGTCGATCGACTTGGTATGGCTCGACGACGTGTCGTTGGCCGTGCTCGGTCACGAGTCGGGCGAGATCGCCATGGTCGAGGTGGGGGGATGGACTACCAACGTGACGTCGGTCGCCGGCGCGTCGGCCATCACGGCACGCAACGGCGTGCGGACGCTGCTTGCAGTGGGCGAGGGCGGCGTCTTGCTCGCCAGGTCGGGCAACCGATGGAATCCCCCCAATGACACCAATGCCACCAACGTCACCGATGTGACCTACGCGGGCTGACCTCGCCGCTGCGGGCTGAGGTCGTGCCCAAGCGCGAACCTTCACGCCTCTCCGCTCGATCAGCGCCCACCCGCTACTGCTGGGGTGTGCGGGGCTCATCGTGAGGTCATGGTTGAGTATGGCCGGGTGAGACGAAGCGGGCCAGGCCGCACGGTGGAGCGTGCCGCGCGTGACATCGCGCGCCTGATCGTGCCAGTCGCATGCCCTGGGTGCGGGGCGCATGACGTGCGTTGGTGCGATGACTGCGCGTCCGCGTGGTGGGAAGCGCCGCTGAGGTCGGAGTCCCTGGCCCCGCGACTTGATTTCGAGGGCAGTCCCGCGCTCCCCATCTGGGCCATCACGGAACTCGTTGGCCCCAGCCACTCGATGATCGTCGCGTGGAAGGACGGCGGGAGGCGAGATATGGATCGCTTCTTTGCCGACGCGGCGAAGAGGGCCGCCTCCCACATTGCCCCCGCGTTGGACCACGGACGCGCCCAAGGCCGCGAGCCTCTCGCTGTGGTTCCCGTACCCGCGCGCGCCGCGAGTACGCGCACAAGGGGAATTGACCTTCCGCTGTTGCTCGCCTCGGCGGCGGTAGAGGGTTTGCGCGCCGCTGGAGTGGATGCGGAGGTACGTCACGTGCTTGGCATCGGAAAGGGAGAGCAGCGTGGCGCAAGCGCGCGGCAGAGGTGGCGACAGGCATCGTCGCTGCGGGTGAGGGGCGAACCCGGGCGTCCCGCCACAGTGCTCCTGGTAGACGACGTGATGACCACGGGTGCAACTCTTGCGGCGGCTGTTCGTTCCCTTGACGTGACATTCCTCACGGTCGGAGCGGGTCTGTGCCTCGCCGCGGCACCGCCTTCTAGCGCAACGACGCGCGGGGCACTATCGTGAAAAGACGACAGTCCCGTCGCACCTTCCGAGGCCAAGAGGGGGTGATGCAGAGGGCGCGCAGAGGCGCCGACATCATCACCCGTTGTGCCGCGCAATAGCGTGGCAACTTCCGAAGGAGCACCTGACATGGACATCGCCATTGTGGGACGCCACACCAAGGTCAACGACGACATGCGTGGGCGAATCGCCACCAAGATGCAGAGGCTCAGCGAGCTCGCGCCCCTGGCGACGAGGGCCGAGGTCCACGTGGTCCACGAGCGAAACCCCAAGCTCTCGACCGATGCGGAGCGCGTGGAAATCACGCTTCACGGCCGCGCCGTTGTGCGCGCCGAGGCATCGGCCGAAGACAGGGTGGCAGCCCTTGAACTGGCGACGAATCGCGTCATCGAGCAGTTACGCAAGCTCCACGAACGGAGGGCTCACCGTCACCAGGGCAAGGCCGATATGGCGACCTTTGCGATGGCGGACATGACGTCGGCCCAAGCCCCCGCCGCGGCGTCAGAGATCGAGAGCGTTGAAGCCTGGGACGGGCAGCCCGCATCGTCCGTCCGTGAGATCCCACTCGACGGCACACCGATCACCATTCGATCCAAGGTGCACGCCGCCGAGCCGATGAGCGTCTCGGACGCGATCGACCAGATGGAACTCGTTGGTCACGACTTCTTCCTGTTCCTCGATTCGGAGTCCGGCATGCCAAGCGCCGTGTATCGCAGGCGCGGCTGGACCTACGGTGTGATCCAGCTCGACCAACTTGGCAGCGGGGCCGAGAAGGCAAGCGCCTAGCAATCACACGAGCGAGGCCCGTCCGAAAGGGCGGGCCTGCGCTTTGCCTGGCGGCGGGCCTGCGCTTTGCCTGGCGGCGGTTACTCTGCCCACGTGCGCAACCGCGACTTCTCCCTGGTGATGCTCGCTGCCGCGCTGTGGGGAGTGGGCGGAGTCCTTGGCCTCGAACTCAGCAGGCACGCCGCGATCCACCCGCTGTCCGTTGCCATGTGGCGGATGCTCGTTGGCGGGCTGTCGCTCG
>JAYTGI010000093.1:0-2287 GCA_043733605.1 Demequina sp.
GAGGTCGTTGAGGAGACTCACGACCTACTTCTTTCGCTCGCCTCCGACCTGCACGACGAGGTTCCCGACCTCGACATCGACTCGCTGCTCGAAGTGCCCGTCATTTACGCGTCGGCCAAGGCCGGGATCGCGTCTCTCGTCGAGCCAGCTAACGGCACGATGCCCGAGGGAACCAACCTTGAGCCTCTGTTCAAGGTCATCATGGAGCGCATCCCCGCGCCGTCCTATGAAGAGGGTGCGCCGTTGCAGGCGCACGTGACCAACCTTGACGCGTCTCCCTTTCTTGGCCGTCTCGCGCTACTGCGCGTGTTCAACGGCACCATCAAGAAGGGCCAGATGGTCGCGTGGGCGCGCCACGACGGCTCACTCAAGACCGTCAAGATCACGGAGTTGCTTGAGACCAAGGGTCTCGATCGCGTGCCTGCCGAGAGCGCTGGCCCCGGCGACATCATCGCGGTCGCCGGAATCGCTGACATCACTATCGGCGAGACACTCACCGACGTCGACGATCCCCGTCCGCTCCCTCTCATCACTGTGGACGATCCCGCCATCTCGGTCACGATCGGCATCAACACGTCTCCCCTCGCGGGGCGCGTCAAGGGTGCCAAGGTCACCGCCCGCCAGGTGAAGGATCGCCTCGATCGCGAACTTGTCGGAAACGTCTCGCTCAAGGTGCTCGACACCGGACGCCCCGACTCGTGGGAGGTCCAGGGCCGTGGCGAGCTCGCTCTCGCGATCCTCGTCGAGCAGATGCGCCGCGAAGGCTTCGAGCTCACCGTCGGCAAGCCGCAGGTTGTCACCAAACTCGTTGACGGCAAGCTGCATGAGCCGATGGAGCACATGACCATTGACGTGCCCGAGGAGCACCTCGGCGCGATCACCCAGCTGCTCGCGAGCCGCAAGGGCCGCATGGAATCGATGGCCAACCACGGCACGGGCTGGGTGCGCATGGAATTCCTGGTCCCTGCCCGAGGCCTGATCGGCTTCCGCTCAACCTTCCTCACAGATACTCGCGGCACCGGAATTGCGTCGTCGATCTCGCACGGCTACGAGCCGTGGACTGGCGCGATCGAGTACCGCACCAACGGCTCTTTGGTGGCCGACCGGTCGGGACCAGTGACCGGCAACGCCCTAATGGCGCTCCAGGACCGCGGCACGTTTTTTGTGAAGCCCACCGAAGACGTGTACGAGGGCATGGTCGTTGGCGAGAACAGTCGCACTGAGGACATGGACGTCAACATCACCAAGGAAAAGAAGCTCGACAATATTCGCTCGTCGACTTCCGAGACGCTTGAGCGCCTCGCCCCGGCCCGTCGGCTCACTCTCGAGGAGTCCCTCGAGTTTGCTCGCGAGGACGAATGTGTCGAGGTGACCCCAGACAACGTGCGCATCCGCAAGGTCATTCTCGATCAGACACAGCGCGGTCGCGCGGCTTCGCGTGCGAAGCGACAAAACGCCTAGCCTCGGCTTCTGCGTGATTCGCGGCGCGGCGTGGTGGCGAGAGTTCGACTTGGGTCGCCTATTCTTGACCCCATGCTGAAGAGGGCCATCTACGCGCTGGCGCTCGGGCTGCTGGGGGCGCTCGTGGCCGCCATCGGCGCCGGGTCCCATCGGTCAACGGGCTACCTGGGCGTGGGTCTAGCGCTGGCATTGGTCGCTTGCGCGGGGATATTTGCCAAGGCATGGCAGTCATGGTCCGGCTTTATCGCGTTCGCCTCCCTGTGGGTGGCCACCACGGTGTTCTTCGCTAGCACAGGCCCGGGACAGTCAACACTGGTCGCCGCTGATCTCAAGGGCCACCTGTGGGTCTACGGGGGAGCGGTTGTGCTCTCCGCCGTCGCGGCGGTTCCTCGATTTGTCCTGGACGGTCGCGATGTCGCGGCGTAAGCGCCTCGAATCCGACGATGCCTCCTCCGTCGTTCAACGGCGGTTGTCGCGAACGAGTTACAGGTCAACGCTTAGACGCTTCCCTGCACCCGCGCCACGTGTACCCCGCATCGCGCTCGAACGCACCGCAATGCCGATGCCGCCGATTCCGCGGCGGCGCGCGGAAGCGCGCCGCCCTGACGCGATTGACCTTGCCGATATTGTGCGGCCGTTGGCCGACCCTGGGCCCGTGTTCACGCCGTCGATCACCATGTCGGTTCCGCGCCCGCTGGAGCTTGCGCTCAACCTCCCAATAGACGACGCTTCTCCAGAGCCAGAGCCAGAGCCAGAGCCAGAGCCAGAGCCAGAGCCAGAGCCAGAGCCAGAGCCAGAGCCAGAGCCAGAGCCAGAGCCAGAGCCA
>JAYTGI010000094.1:0-6504 GCA_043733605.1 Demequina sp.
CGCACGGCGAGATCAACGTCGGCGGAAGGCGTGACGATGATCGAGTTCTTGCCGCTCGTCTCAGCGAGGAGGCGAAGGCCTGGGCGCGCGCTCAAGAACCGATCGGCCGTCTCGTAGGCGCCGGTAAGGATCACCTGGTCGATCCGCTCATCGCAAATCAGTGCGTCGCCGAGCACCTTCGAATCGATGTCGATGAGCCGCAACACGTCGCGGGGCACGCCCGCATCCCACAGGGCCTCCGCCAGCACGGCGCCGCACCTTGCGGATTGCTTGGCGGGTTTGAGAATCACGGCCGAGCCCGCCGCGAGGGCCGCGAGTGTGGAACCCGCTGGGATGGCCACGGGGAAGTTCCAGGGTGGGGTGACCAGCGTGACGCCCCGAGGGGCGGGAACAGCTCCGGGCATCGTCCATAATTCGAGAGAATGCTCGGCGTAGTAGTGCGCAAAGTCGACCGCCTCCGAGACCTCGGGATCGGCCTGGTCGATGGTCTTGCCCGCTTCCGAGGCCATGACCTCGATGAGATCCGCCCTGCGCGCCTCAAGGGAGCGTCCCGCCGCATGGAGCACCGCGGCACGATCCAGCGGGGTGAGCGCGTGCCATGAGCTCGCGGCATCGCTCGCAATCGACACCTCACGACCGAGCGCAGTGGCATCGAGAATCCTGGACGATGCGAGCGTCCGAAGACCAAGCGTGGAGGTGGGCACCGCCGTCAGGATGGCTCGCGCCCATCGTCGGCTCGCGGGGACAGAGGGGTCCGTGTCGCGCGCGTTGGAGAAAGCGCTCTGGTTCGCCTCGGCTGCGGAAGGGGCGGCACTGGAAGGGGCGGCGCGGTGGGTCGCCACAGCCGAACGATGCGCCAAGTCCCACGACGCGACGAACCGTTCCTGCTCCTTGGCAAACACCGTGCTATCCGCGTCCAATTCGTACAGCGAGGACATGAAGTTTTCCTTGCTCGCCACTTCCTCCAGGCGCCTCACGAGGTACGCGAGGGCCACGTCGAACTCCTTGGGGTGGACCACGGGCGTATAAAGGCGCAGTGAGCCGACGTCGCGCGCAACCGCGGCCGCCACGTGCTCCCCCATTCCGAGCAGCATCTCGAAGTCGACCGCGTCGCTCACTCCCCGCTCGATGGCGGTGAGGTGGGCGTGGGCGATGTCGAACAGGTTGTGTCCCGCGACACCCACCTTGACGCTGCGCGTGCGCTCAGGAGTAAGCGCGTAGTCGACCAAACGCTTGTATTGCGCATCCGACTCCGCCTTGGATCCCCATGTGGCAAGGGGCCAGCCGTGGATCTCGGCGTCCACGCGTTCCATCGATAGGTTGGCGCCCTTGACGAGGCGCACCTTGATGGGCGCTCCTCCGCGCGAGACCCTTGCCGATGCCCACTTCTGTATGCGCTCGATGGCCGCCATGGAGTCGGGCAGATAGGCCTGCAGCACGATGCCTGCGGTCAGGCCCAAGAACTCGTCCTCGTCGAGAAGTGCCGTGAACACCTCGATCGTGAGATCGAGGTCCCTGAACTCCTCCATGTCGAGGTTGATGAACGAGCCGTGGTGCTCGACGGCCACGCGAAACAGGGGCCGGAGCGTCTCGACGATATGGGCCACGTTTTCCTCGAACGCCCACGGGTTGTGGGGCGCGATCGCCGACGAGACCTTGAGCGAGACGTAGTCGACGTCCTCGCGTCGCAGCAGAGCGGTGATGCGCTCGAGCCGTCTGGTGGCCTCCTCGTTGCCGAGCACCGCCTCGCCAAGCAGGTTCACGTTGAGGCGGTGGCTCATGTTGCGCAGGCGGGTGAGCGCGGGCCCAAGCCGCGCGGGTGTGGCGTCCACGATCAGGTGGGACACCATGAGCCTCACCGTGCGGCGCGCGACCAACACAACGAGCGATGGAAGCGCGCGCGAGGCGGCGGCGCCAACGCGTAACAACACCCGTTGGTAGGCGGGCAGGAAGTGCGTGTTGCCTCCAGCCATACGCCTGAAGTTGCGTGCAGCTACTTTGGTGTCCTCTGGCCTGATGACGCCATCGACGAACTGCGTGAGGAACGCGAGCCCGCCCTCCTCGGCCAATAGCCCTGCCAATAGTTTGGCCGAACCCTTCACCGGGTAACTCCTGGACGCCTCGAGCCAATGGCGCACAAGATGTGTGATCTCGTCGGTGCCGTGCACGGTGGCGAGCTCGGTTCTGCTCGTGGGGGTAACCATCAATACTCCTCTGGGACGTTTGGCCCAGTCTTCGTCCTCACCCATGGTCAGCACCAGTAACTACTTCTGATGCTATTAGGTCACATCTGCTTAACTAAGGGAATGCTCGACCTCACCAGGCTCAGGATGCTTAGGGAGTTCGCAGCGCGCGGGACCATCGCCGCCGCTGCGGACGCCATGGGCTACACCCCTTCAGCAATTTCCCAGCAACTCTCCGTACTTGAGAGGGAGGCTGGTGTTCCACTGACTGTCAGGTCGGGGCGCAGGCTGCGCCTCACGGCCGCGGGCGAACGCCTCGTAGGACGGGCGGACACCGTCTTGGCCACTCTCGAGATCGCGCAAGCGGAGCTGCGGGGCGGGGCCGACGCGATTGACGGGACGGTAAGGCTTGCTGTCTTTCAGTCGGCAGCGCTCTCGCTTCTCCCCGCCGCTCTGCTCGCGCTCGCCGCCGCCCATCCAGCCCTACGTGTCTACGTGACCCAGTCCGAGCCTGGCGCGGCGCTGGCAGACACCTGGGCGCGAAACTTCGACCTCGTCGTCGCCGAGGAGTACCCGCATCATTCCGCCCCGCATTATCAGGGCATCGACCGTAGCCCACTTATCAGCGACGAGATTCGATTGTGCATTGGCGGCAAGTGGTCCGCCGTGACCACCCTGGCCGAGGTCTGCGACGCGCCGTGGGTGATGGAGCCGGAGGGCACCGCGACGAGGCATTTCGCCGAACAGGCGTGTCGCACGGCGGGATTCGAACCTGACATCCGTTTTGAGACGGCAGACCTGCAGGCGCACGTCGGCTACATCGAGGCAGGCCTTGCAGTGGGATTCCTGCCAGGCCTGATGTGGCGCCAGGCGGGGCTTGAGAGCTCGGCGCTTCCCTTGCTTCCCTTCGCACAAAGGACGGTGTTCACCGCCGCCAGGGCGTCGTCGCGTCACGACGCCGCGATCGGCGCGGTCCGGACGGCACTCGAGGACGCGGCCGCCGCGCTGCGACCCGTGGGAAGTGTTGCGAGCGTCAACGCCAACGGGGCCCCTGTATCGATGCAGGGGCCCTTGTTGAGCATGCAATCTCAGGCTTAGTTGACCTTGCCGTCCCACACTGACTTTGCGCCCGCGTCGCCGATGAGGTAGATCTCCCACGTGGCGCCAACGGCACCCGCGACCACGAGCAAACCGACGACTGCGGCGATCACCTTGCGGGAGGTCGCTCCGAATGCGGGGACCTTGTCGCTGTCCTTGCGATTCGTCACGAAGCGGAACACGGCCCACTGCACGCACGCCGCCACCACAAGAAGCACGATCCATGGGGCGATTCCGTCCGCCGCTTCTGTGTGTGCCTGAACGAGTGCCGTCTCCTTGACATGCTCCTCGAGGGCCTCGCCCGCCTGAATGGTGAATGCGACGCTGACTGCGGCAACGACCGACAGGATAGGAACCGAGATTCCCAACTTGCGCTGAGCTGCGGGCCAGACGGCCACGAGGATCATCACGAGCGCCGTGATGGGCACGAGCATGACCGCCGCGTGTACAAAGAGCGGGTGCATAGGTATGCCATTCAAAGTCCAGTTCATGCGGGTCTCTCCTGTCATCGCCGACCCCTGTGATCGACGTACCTCCGATCATCCTCGGATCAATCACGCATTCGTCCCCATCTACCAGCGAGTTTCATCAGAGGCTCAGGACGCGAAGTGAGTCACGCAGAGGTTCGGTAGGCTCCTTCGCGTGCCAGATGACGAAGTTCCCCCCGCGATCCCTTCTGGTGCCGTCGATCCCCAAGACCTCGCGACGACGCTGAGTGTGCTTGCAGGGCTTCGCGACCTGAGCGAGGACCACCCGGATTTCATCGCTGTGCGCCAGGCCACTTCTCACATGTTCAAGGCCGTCAAGCAGGAACGCCGTCGCGAGAAACGATCCGCCATCGCCCACGCGGATCGTGCGGTCGTGGCCGCGACCGCCACAGGGGCATCGGACCGGATCGACGACGAGACGCGCGGGCGTACTCTCACCGCCTCGGCCGAGGCCGCGACGGCAGGAACCCTGCTCAAGGCCCGTGCGTGCTACATCTGCAAACAGAAGTACAGCGTCGTCGACGCGTTCTATCACCAGCTGTGCCCCGATTGCGCCGCCGTCAGCCACGCCAAGCGTGGGGCTCGAACTGACCTCACGGGAAGGCGCGCGCTGCTGACGGGCGGCCGCGCCAAGATCGGCATGCACATCGCACTACGGCTCCTTCGAGACGGCGCCCACACGACGATCACGACGCGCTTTCCCAAGGATGCAGTGCGTCGCTTCGCCGCTATGGACGATGCGGGAGATTGGCTCTATAGGCTCACCGTCGTCGGCATTGATTTGAGGGACCCTGCGCAGGTCGTCTCGCTCGCCGATGCGATCGCCGCCGAGGGCCCCTTGGACATCCTGATCAACAATGCCGCGCAGACGGTGAGGCGCTCCCCCGGTGCGTACGCCCCGCTTGCCGACGCAGAGTCGGTCCCTCTCGACCCCTCGTGGGCGCAGGGGCGCGGCCCGACACTGCTGACCTTTGGGCATGCCAGGGACCTACACCCGCACGCGCTCGAGGAGTCGGTGAAGGCACACCCTTTGCTAGCGTCAGCCACTGCACCAGTTGAACAGGCACGTGGCAACGAGGTACGTGGCAACGAGGTGGAGGGAAATCAGGTGCAGGCTGACGCGCCATCGTCGGAGGCCTTGGGCTCTGTCGAAGACGCCCGCCATAACGCGCGGACCATCACGGCAATGGCGCTGGCGCCGGGCTCGTCGTCGCTTGCGAGGCTCGCGGACGGCACGGCGATCGACGCCGGGGGGCTCCTCCCAGATCTTCACGACAGCAACAGTTGGGTTCAAGGTGTCGGTGAGGTCGATGCACTCGAGATGCTCGAGGTGCAACTGTGCAATGAAACCGCGCCATTCATCCTCATCAGCAAACTGCGGCACCGACTCGCGGAGGCCGCACGCGCCGCATCCGCACGTGACGAAGGCGGCGGCCGGTCGTATGTAGTCAACGTCTCCGCGATGGAGGGAATCTTTGGTCGGGGCTACAAGGGGCCTGGCCACCCGCACACCAACATGGCTAAGGCCTCGGTCAACATGCTGACCCGTACGAGCGCGCGCGAGATGTTCGAGACCGACCGCATTCTCATGACGAGCGTCGACACCGGCTGGATCACCGACGAGCGCCCTCACCCCACCAAGGTGCGCCTGGCCGAGGAGGGCTTCCACGCTCCTCTGGACCTGGTAGACGGAGCGGCGCGTGTGTACGACCCGATCGTGCGCGGTCAGGCTGGGGATGACCTCTTTGGGGTCTTCCTCAAGGACTACAAGCCTTCGGGCTGGTAGACCCCCGAGTCCGGCTCAAGCGACGAGGCGTGTGAGGAGGTCGGTGATCCTCCCCCTAACATGGAAATCATGGAAAGTGCTGTGGGATCGACCACCGAAGAACCGCTAGTACGCATCGTGCATTTCGGCATGAGCTTCGGCCGCGTGGAGGTCATTCGGGACCTCTCGTTCGAGATCAGGCGCGGAGAGACCTTCGGTTTTCTGGGCGGCAACGGCTCGGGCAAGACCACCACCATCCGTGCGCTGCTCGGCATCTATCAACCCACTCGCGGCCTGCTCCACATCGACGGGCGCGAGTTCAGCCCCGATAGCGGTGACCGCTTGGGCTACCTCCCCGAAGAACGAGGCCTGTACCAAAAGGAGTCCGTCATCGATGTGATGACGTACTTCGGCAAACTCAAGGGACTTGGACGAGCCACTGCCTCGAGGTGGTCGCAGGATTACCTTGAGCGCGTTGGCCTCGCAGACAAGGCCAAGGCCCGCATTGACAAGCTTTCTCAAGGCCAGCAGCAAAAGGTGCAGTTGGGCGTCACGATCATGAACTCGCCCGAACTGCTCATCCTCGACGAACCGACCAAGGGGTTTGACCCGGTGAACAGGAGGCTCTTGATGGACATCATCGAGGACCAAAAGCGCAACGGCGCGACGGTGATGATGGTGACTCACCAGATGGAAGAGGTCGAGCGGCTCTGCGACCGCATCCTGCTTCTCAAGGACGGAACGGCGAGGGCCTACGGCACCGTAGACGAGGTCAGATCGGAATTCGGAGGCACCCGCATCGACATCGACCACGACGAGATCGTGCCCACGTCGGATGCGTACCGCGTGCTGACCGCCGGCGCTGGGCACACGGTGCTGGAAGTGAGCAACGATGCCGACACCGCTGCCATCCTTCGCTCCCTCGTTGCGGCAGGGGTAGGCGTGCGCCGGTTTACGCCGACGCTCAGAT
>JAYTGI010000095.1:0-2271 GCA_043733605.1 Demequina sp.
CGGGTACGTGACGTCCCACTACGCGGCAGGCGGCTCGAATTGTCGGGCGAGGTCTACGCTCCGGACCCGCGGCAACACGGCCCAACCCACCCGGTTCCAGTTTCCCAACGCGGCCAAAGGCTCGCCCCCCAAGGCCCCCAAATCGAGCCGATGCAGCGCCCCAGTCGACGGCTCGTAGACCAGGAACACATCCCCATCCATACCCACGACGAGCACCACGTGACGCGGAATCACGGTATCGAGCCCGCCCCCGGAGTCTCCCGATGCGTACAGCGGCACCGGGATTCCGTCGGCCACCGCGGCGCGCACGTGTGCCCCAAGCGCCGCTACCTCGTCGGCCCGCGCATCGTCCACCAAGGCGCCGCGAAAGCGCAGGCCGCCAAATCGCGTCGCGTTGTCGAGCCGCCACGGCGGGCTGCCCAAGGCAAGCGGCCACGGCAACAGTCCCAGCCCGTGCCGCGTCACGCGCGCGTGCATCACTCGCTGCAGCGCGTCCCACCTGTCGGCGACAGTATGCAATCCGTGCCCCACGACATCGGCGTCAATGCTCGCGGCGAGCGCCTCGGGCGGCACGTACCAGCCACCCCGATAGCCAACGGCCACCCACGCGGCCACGAACGGATCGCCGATCATGAGCATCATCGCCATCGACGCGGCGCCGCACGTGGTCCGATCCACCTGGATGGCGCGTACGGCTCCCCAGTTCACCGCTCCCACGTCTCGCCTGCGGGCGGGGTAGCGGATGAGCGCCCTGTCCTCAGGGTCCAACTCGGTCCACGCCGCCGCGAGAGCGGCCACGGCCTCAATGGGAGCCCCGCTCGCCACCGCACGCTCGATCACTGGCGCATCCTGGCCCATGTCGTACAGGGCGGTCTCGAGCGCCTTCTTGTCTGCAACGTTTGCCCTCGACAGCGCGCGGGCGCATTGCCTGGCAAACACATCAGGGCGGTCAGATGCGTCGGAGGCGAACGTCGCCGCTCTGCTGGTCGCGGCGTCTGACACGAAAGAACGGCGCCCCCCTAGCGCGCGTCCGGCGCGCGCGGCGAGAGACACCAAGGCCCAAGCCACCTACGTGGCCGTCCCGATGCGGTCGAGCACGATCGGCCCACGCCCGGCACCACTGACCTGGATTTCGACCGCGCCCGCTCCGCCGCATGCGTCGGCCAGAGCGGCTTTGGCGCGCACGAAGCGCTCGGGCGTCTCGGTGTTGAGGGTCATGATGACGTCGCCCTTGCGCACCGTCTCGCCAAGCGTCTTGTGCAGGAACACGCCGGCCGATGCCTGGACGGGGTCCTCCTTGCGGGCTCGCCCAGCGCCCAGTCGCCACGCGGCAACGCCCACACCCAGCGCGTCCATGCGCGTAATGACGCCATCGGCCTCGGCCCGCACATCTTCGGTGTGGGGAGCCACGGGCATGATTGCGTCGGGGTCGCCACCTTGGGCGGCGATCATGCGCCGCCACGCGTCCATCGCGCGACCGTCCGCGAGCGCCTCGGCCGGGTCGACGTCGGTGATGCCCGCGCCCGCGAGCATCTCGCGTGCCAGCATGATGGTGAGCTCGACAACGTCGGCCGGGCCGCCTCCCGCGAGAACCTCGACCGATTCGGTGACCTCATTGCCATTGCCGATGGCGCGACCAAGGGGCGTCGACATGTCCGTGAGCAGCGCGGAGGTCACCACGCCCGCATCGGTGCCAAGCTCGACCATGGTGCGCGCGAGCTCGCGCGCCATTTCCAGGTCCTTCATGAAAGCGCCCGAGCCGACCTTGACATCGAGAACGAGCACGCCGGTGCCTTCGGCGATCTTCTTGGACATGATCGAGCTCGCGATGAGGGGAATGCACTCGACGGTTCCCGTCACGTCCCTGAGGGCGTAGAGCTTCTTGTCGGCGGGGGCCAGTCCTGTGCCCGCCGCGCAAATCACGGCGCCCACCGAACGCAACTGCGCGTACATCTCCTCGTTTGAGAGGGACGCGCGCCAACCGGGGATGGACTCAAGCTTGTCCAGGGTGCCGCCCGTGTGCCCGAGGCCTCGTCCAGACAACTGGGGAACGGCGACTCCGAGCGCCGCCACGAGGGGCGCGAGCGGCAGGGTGATCTTGTCGCCCACTCCGCCCGTCGAGTGCTTGTCGGCCGTAGGGCGGCCGAGGCCCGAATAGTCGAGCCTCTCCCCCGTGGCGATCATGGCCTTGGTCCATCGCGCGATCTCCGCACGATTCATCCCGCGCTGCAGGATCGCCATGGCGAGCGAACTCATCTGCTCGTCGGCCAC
>JAYTGI010000096.1:0-2267 GCA_043733605.1 Demequina sp.
CTCTTGGCATGAACGTGATCTTCTTTGACTCCGCCGAAAAGCTCGCTCTCGGTAACGCGACCAAGATGCCGACGCTCGATTCGCTCCTCGCGGAAGCGGACATCGTGACGCTCCACGTCGACGGGCGCTCTGGCAACTCTGGATTCTTCGGCCGCGAACAGTTTGCGACCATGAAGCGCGGCGCACTGTTTCTCAACTTGTCGCGCGGATTCATCCTCGATATCGAGGCCCTCAAGAGCGGGCTCGAGTCGGGTCACATTGGCGGCGCCGCTGTCGACGTGTTCCCCGTTGAACCCAAGGTCAGGGGAGATCTGTTCACCTCTCCCCTGCAAGGACTGCCCAACGTCATCCTCACGCCACACATCGGCGGCTCGACCGAGGAGGCGCAGCGAGACATCGGCATCTTCGTCGCGACGCGCCTGCGCGATTACGTGTTTAGCGGATCGACCTCGCTGTCGGTGAACCTGCCCAACTTGTCGCTTGACCTTCTCCAGGGCGCGCACCGCATCGCGTTCCTCCACACCAACATCCCCGGCGTTCTCGCCGCGGTCAACCACGCCTTCGCGGAACACGACGTCAACATTGAGGCACAACTCCTCGCTACGCGCGGCGAACTCGGTTACGTGGTGACGGACGTCGCCGCGGGACTGGCGGATGAAGCGCTCACGGCCTTGTCCGCGATGCCTGCGTCCGTGCGGCTGCGGGTGCTGTCATGAGTGCCAAAAGCGCTTCCGCCGCGACGTTCGCCGATCTCGGTCTTCCCGAGAAGCTCGTTGCCACGCTCGCTCACTACGAGTTGACAGTGCCTTTCCCGATCCAGGCTGCAACGATCGCCGACGCGATGGATGGACGGGATGTGCTCGGCAAGGCGCGTACCGGATCCGGCAAGACCCTCGCGTTCGGCCTGCCGATTCTGGCGCGTGTCGCGAACCTGCCCAAGCCCGATCGTCACCAGGTCCATGCACTGGTGCTCGTGCCCACCCGCGAGCTCGCCATGCAGGTGGGCGATGCCCTCGAGCCCTACGCCCACGCGACGCAACTCACATACAGGCTCGTCGCAGGCGGCCTGTCGATGAGCAAGCAGATCATGGCCGTTGAGCGTGGAGTTCACCTTGTGGTGGCCACACCCGGTCGCCTGGCGGACCTCGTGAGGCGCGGACACATCGACTTGTCCCATACGTCCGTCACCGTGCTCGACGAGGCCGACCACATGGCCGAAATGGGATTCGGCGAGGAGATCGCGGAGATCCTCGACAAGACCCCGGCCGACGCTCAACGCCTCTTCTTCTCGGCGACACTGGACGGCGTCGTCGACGATCTGGTCAAGCGATACATGCACAACCCCGTTCTGCACGACGTGACCGACGGCAGTGCCGCACCGACCCAGCGCCACGTCATGATCTCGATCCCACCGCACGAGAAGTACAAGATGGCCACTCGCATGGCGGCCCGCGAGGGTCGCACGATGTGCTTCGTACGTACCAAACTCGCGGCCGATCGCATTGCGGCAGACATGCGCGCGAACGGCGTCCTCGCCGTCGCCTTGCATGGCGATCGCTCTCAAGTGGAGCGCAATTTTGTGATGGTCGAGTTCCGTGCGGGACGACTCCCCGTGCTCGTAGCGACCGACGTGGCCGCCCGAGGCATCCACGTGGACGCCGTGGACCTTGTCATCCAGATCGACCCACCAGCCGACCACCGCGACTACACCCACCGATCCGGCCGTACCGGCAGGGCGGGCGCCGATGGCCTCGCCGTCATGTTGGTGCTCCCGCACCAGCGCAGCGCCGCCTTGCGCGTGCTCGAGGCCGCGAACATCGACGCCGAGGATGCAGCATTCAGGACGGTTGACGCGGCCGCACTTGCCAAGATCGACGCACTCACGGGCGCGCAACAGCCTTCCGGCGTCCCTGTCAGTGAGCCGCTACCAGTGATGCATGCGGACCGTCGTGGCGGACGAGACCGCGGGGGTAGAGACTCTCGCGGCGGACGCGAACGCCCCGGACGTGAACGTCCAAGTCGCGGGCGACCGGTCACGTCGCCGCGCGACGATGCCGCGTTCGCGGCCAAGCGCGATCACCTCACTGCCAAAGAGAGGGAGCTCGCGGACAGGGAGCGCGCCCTGGTGGTACGAGAGCAGCAGCTCTCACGCCCGGCCCACGCACCTGCATCGGCCCCGGCACACACAGAGCGTCCGGAACGGCGTGAGTACACCGAGCGTCCGGAACGAACTGAGCGCCCGCAGCGCGGCGCCGGCTACCAGGGCA
>JAYTGI010000097.1:0-16179 GCA_043733605.1 Demequina sp.
CATGCGAACCTCGTAGAAACCCAGGTCCATGGTCTGGACATGCTCGAGCACTTGTGCGGCCCGATTTCTTCGGTCATGGCGCAGATGACGGACATGACCCGCGCAGGCACGTACACCACCCTCGCGGTGGCGCTGGAGTTCGCAAACGGCGCCGTGGGCTCGCTCGTGGGCAGCTACGACTCGTCCTATACGTACCCCGACACGCAGTTCATCGAAGTCAACGGGACGACGGGGAGGCTGCTTATCGAAGACACTGTGAAGCGTCTGACGCTCTCAAAAGCGGGCGACGAGACGCGTCGCGTATGGGAGGCCGGCTACTTCAACGACGAGGCGCGCACCTTCGAGTACACCTTCGACCGGCATGTCGAGCACGTCCTCGCCGCGTTGCGGGCCGGGCAGCAGCCGCCTATCCACGCCCGCGAAGGCAGGAGGGCGCTGGAGCTCGCGATGGCGATCATCGCCTCGCACGCGCAGGGCGTGCGTGTGCCCGTTGAGAGAACACTCACGTAGGTCCCCGCCCCTCACGCGCCGCCCCTCGCGCGCCGTTCTAGCGAGTGCCCACCATCCGCGCCCACATGTTCGGAAAGTCAGGCATGGTCTTGGAGGTGGTACCGACGTTGATGACCTCGACGCCTGGGACGCGCAAGCCAATCACGGCGGCGAAGGTCGCCATACGGTGGTCGTGATACGTCTCCATGACGGCCCCGACCAGGCCCGCATTGGCGTCGGCCGGGCGCGGTGCGCCGCCGAACGTGAGCGAGTCATCGCCCGCAAGGCACGCTCCCCCGAGGCGGCCCACCTCTGTGGCAATCGCGGCCAGACGGTCCGTCTCATGCCCGCGCAAGTGACCGATGCCCGTGAGTTCCGATGCACCTGAAGCGACGGCGCAGAGCGCCGCGATCGTGGGCGTGATCTCGCCGGCACGGGAGAGGTCCGCGGTGATTCCGCGCACAGTCCCGTCCCCTGAGACCGCCATGACGTCTCCTACGAGTTCGCAGCGAGCCCCCATGCGTTCAAGGAGCTCAGGAAGGAGGGCGCCAGGCTGAGTGGTCTGTCGCGGCCAGCCGGGGATGCGCACGGTGCCGCCCGCGACGAGCGCTGCCGCCATGAACGGCCCCGCGTTGCTCAGGTCCGGTTCGACACGGATCGCGTCAAAATGAAGAGTGCCAGGGCGCACGATCCACGTGCGCTCGTCGGGCTGATCCACGCGAATGCCAGCCTCGCGCAGCGTCTCGCACGTCATGTCGATGTGCGGCAGGCTAGGGAGAACCTCGCCAATGTGGCGCACGGTGAGCCCGCCTGGCAAGCCAGGCGCCACGAGCAAGAGCCCCGTCACAAATTGGGACGATGCCGACGCGTCGACATCGACCTCGCTGGGCACCGAGATGGGAGGGACGACGGTGAAGGGGAGGGTGCCGCGGCCGTCATCGTCCACCGTGGCGCCCAACGCGCGCAGCGCATCCAACAGGGGCCCCATGGGCCGCAAGCGGGCCCCGGCGTCGCCGTCAAAGGTAATGGGCCTGGTATCGCCGCTAATCCCCGCCAAAAGGGCGAGTGGGGGGACGAAGCGCATGACAGTGCCCGCGAGGCCGCAGTCAACGTGAACCCCGCCCCGCAATGGGCCAGGAGTGACCGTCCATGCGCGGTCAACGGACGCGCCGGTAGTAGGAGCGCCGCCATTGGAAGCCGCGGCGCCCGAGTCGATCGCGATGCCGAGAGACCGCAAGGCGGCGATCATGAGAGCGGAATCACGGGAGACGAGCCCCCCGCGCACCACGACGGGAGCGTCGGCAAGCGCCGCGAGAACCAGGTACCGGTTGGTCAATGACTTGGAACCAGGGACGTCAACTGTCGCGTCCAACGCTGCGGTGCCGTTCAGGGGCGAACAGACTGGGGCGGGCCACACCTGGCCAGGGCCTACGCCTGGGCTATAGGTACCCGTCACGCGGACGTGCGGTTCACTTGGTGCCACGGCCGGGTTTCGCGGCCGCCTTCTTCGCGTGAGCCTTCGCCTTGGCCTTTGCCTTGCGCGCCTTCTTGCGCTTGACGTGGCCCTCGCTGTGACCGGCGGTTGCGGCGAGCATTGCCCCGCCGAGGAGAGAGAGGTTCTTCATGAATTGTGCAAGGGCGGCGTCGCGCTCGGCCCCCTCTTCCATGCGCCAGAACGGCGTGGCGGTGGCCACCGTGACCGCCGCGAGGCCCGTGAGGGCGACTCCCGCAGTGCGCGGGCTCTTGGAGAAAGCGAGCACAGTGGCCGTGACGGCGGTGGCGATGCCGTGGGCCCTCACGAGCGTCTCAACGGGCACGTCGATGCCCGTCTCGCGCAAGAAGGGGCCGACGACGGGTCCCGCAGCCTCGGCACCCTTCTGCGGCTCGAGCGCGGCGCGCAGGCCCCCGTAGACGAACCACGAGGCGAGCAACGGGCGAGCGAGTGCACGAGTCATGAGTCCAGCCTACTCGCGCAGCGCGAACAGCACACGGCGGTCGGCTGGGGGCGGAGAAATCCAAGCGTGCCTGGTAGCGAGTGAACGCCGACCGCGGCGCGCGGCGTCGGGAATGTGGATTTGCCACCAACTGTTGATCAAAACATGACCGTGATGGAACTGGAAGCGCGACCTCGTGTCGTCGGAGCCACCCTGACGGACCTCACGGTAGGCTCAGTCGCGATGAGCGACGACACCAGTCTCGACTTCGAGACCCTAGCCCTGTCCTACATGGACCAGTTGTACGCTGCCGCTTTGCGCCTCACGCGCAATAGCGCCGATGCCGAAGACCTGGTTCAGGAGACGTACGCGAAGGCGTTCAAGGCTCAAGACAAATTCACGATGGGCACCAACCTCAAGGCGTGGCTCTACCGGATTCAAACCAACGCCTTCATCAACACGTACCGCAAGAAGCAGCGCGAACCGAAGCGCACGGACGGGGACACTGTTGAGGACTGGCAGCTCGCTGCGGCGGCGGAACACCAGTCGTCTGGCCTCGCGTCGGCGGAACAAGAGGCGCTCGATTCCCTTGGCGATACAGAGGTAAGACGCGCGCTTTCCGAGTTGTCAGATGACTTCAGAATGGCCGTTTACCTCAGCGACGTTGAGGGCTTCGCGTACAAGGAGATCGCCGAGATCATGAACACGCCCGTAGGCACGGTGATGTCGCGCCTGCACAGGGGAAGACGGATGCTGCGAGAGAAACTGCGTGAATACGCGGCAGAGCGAGGAATCTACGAGCGCGGTGCGGGAGATGCAGACCATGGCTAAGCGACAGTGCGAAGAGGCACTCGCCAAGTTGTTCGAATTTATCGATGGCGAACTTCCCGATAGCGATCTGCTACGCATCGGCGAGCACCTGAAGGACTGCCCGCCTTGCGAGGCGGAACGTCAGATCAACGAAAAGATTCGCATGCTCGTCTCACAGGCCCATGGCGACAAGGCTCCGCACCAGTTGAGAGAGCGCGTCCTGAGTACCATTCAGGCGGCGAGAGCGGAACTGCAGGCGGAGGCCTGATACGCGCCACGCCGCGAACAACACACCTGTTAAAACGACGAAACCCGCGTCCCTACGGACGCGAGTTTCGGACGTTGAGGGCTGGCCCCATGCGGATCAAGCGTTGGGACGCTTGCCGTGGTTGGCAGCAGAGTTCGCGCGCGTCTTGCGCTTACGGCCCTTCTTGCTCATGGTGTCTCCCTAGTGATGTGGTCAAGCGACCCCCTATCATTCCACATCTGCGGCCCTCCGTCGTGGCCGTCGTCCGCGAGTGGGCTCTTGCCTCGTCTTGACTTCCGCTTCCGCGCCAGCCCTCAAGGCCCTACGCTCTCAAGTAAAGCCTCACCAATGCCGATGGAGGGACCGTGAGCGAACAGCCCCCCGTGTCCGTGATTCCGTTGTTGCACGCCCTTGCATCGACGGGGGGTTCTGACCTGCACTGCAAGGTGGGCTCGCCTCCGCGCATCAGAGTCGACGGAAGGCTGCGCAAGCTTCAGGTCGCGCCTTTGCGCCCGGACGACACCCGAAACATGGTCGCCCAAGTGCTGCCCGAGGACCTGGTGGCCCAGTTCCGTGACACTCACGAGGCCGACTTTGCGTTCTCCCTGTCAGGGGTCGGACGATTCCGTGTCAATGCCTATGTGGCGCGGGGAACGGACTGCCTCGTTTTCCGCCATGTAGCCGTGGGTGCGCAGCCCATGGAGGAACTTGGGATCCCGACGGTCGTGTCCGACCTTGCGCTCGAGCCCCGAGGGCTCGTGTTGGTGACGGGCCCCACGGGCTCGGGAAAGACCACCACTCTCGCGTCGATGGTCGATCTCATCAACACGTATCGCGAGGTAAACATCATCACGATCGAGGACCCGATCGAAGTACTCCACACCGACAAGAAGTCGATCATTAGCCAGCGAGAGGTCCGCTCAGACACACTCGACTTCCAGAATGCCTTGCGTGGCGCGATGCGTCAGGACCCCGACGTCATCATGGTGGGCGAGATGCGCGACATCGAGACGGTGCGTGCGGCTCTCTCGGCAGCCGAGACCGGTCACCTCGTGCTCGCCACGCTCCACACGGTGGACGCGCAGGACACCATCAACCGCATCGTCGACTTCTTCACCCCCCACGAGCAGCAGCAAGTGCGCTCTACGCTTGCGCAGACTCTCAGGGGCATCGTTTCCCAGCGTCTGGTGCGAAAGAGCGATGGCACGGGACGCGCGCTCGTATGCGAGGTCATGGTCAACCATGGCCGCACCGCAGAGGCGATCGTTGATCCGTCGACGCAGCCGCCGATCGTCGACCTCATCGCCGAGGGCGGGTACTACAAGATGCAGACCTTCGACCAGCACCTCTTCACACTCGTGCGTGATGGCATCGTGACGTACGAGGACGCGATGGCGATCGCCTCGCGGCCCCAGGACCTCACCGTCGATCTTCGCGATGGCGGAGTTTTGGCCTAGCCGGAATCGGCGGCATCGGACGCTCGGCAGCATCGGGCGCTCGGCAGCATCGGACGCTCGGACGCTCGGCAGCATCGGACGCTCGGCAGCATCGGACGCTCGGACGTGCCGTGTCGCGCGTGGGAAATACGCGTGTTATCAGGCACTATCCTGGAACAAGGCGACCGGAGTTCCGCCTGCGGCAATGTCAACATCGCTGTACTACTCCGGTAGCAAAAGAGTGCGAGGTGAGTAGCAACCTGGTAGCATCTTCGCCATGAAGCTGAGCATCAGCCTGACCGACGCTGACGTCGCCTTGATCGACCAATTCGCGAAAGAGGGTGGCTTCGCGTCGCGCTCCGCAGTGGTGCAGCACGCGCTCTCGAGGCTTCGCCTCCAGGAACTCCAGGGCAGTTATGCGGCCGCATGGAACGAGTGGGCCGACGAGGGTGATTCAAGTGCCTGGGGCTCCACCACGGCCGACGGCATGGAGCCTCGAGGTCCGAGGCCATGAGGCGCGGCGAGATTCGCTGGGTTGCACTCGATCACGGCGACGAACGCCACGGCAAGGCACAGCGGCCGGCGGTAATCGTGTCAAACGATGGCGCAAACGCAGCGGCCGCGCGCAGGGGAATGGGTGTCGTGACCGTCGTGCCGCTCACCACCACTACCTCAGCGGCGCAACCGTTCCAGGTGATCTTGCCCGCTGGTCTGGGAGGCCTACCGCGCGACGCCAAGGCGCTCGCTGAACATGTGCGAGCTATCAGCGCCGACAGGGTGGGCCCGAGCATCGGCGCGGTGCCTCTTGAGTATTTGCGAAAGATCGACGATGCCTTGCGCCTGCACTTGAGCCTCTAGCCTTCGCAGGTCTCGCGTCGGCGGTTGACTACTGTTCGACGTCGGTGATGCCGAGCCACTCGTGCCAAGCGGAATGCAGCACGAGCCACGCCATGAGGCCATAGCCAGCCTGGCGAGGCAAGTCGTCACCACCCATATTGATATCGGCCAGCCACTGTTCGTGTCGAGCAAGGGGGCCGTACATGTCGACGTAGGGCACTGCGCGGCGAGAAGCGGCCTCCTCGCACAAAGCCGAGAGCTCCGCGATCGAGGCGTTGTGCTCGGGCGGGCCAGGCGGCGGCCCTGCGAGCATGGTGCGGAACCCGAGCGCCTTGGCGCGATCGAGCGCGTTGGCAATGTTGAGGCGCGTCATCGTAGGAGAGACGCCGCGCACTACGTCATGGCGCCCTATCGCGAAGAGCACGGCGTTTGAGGTGGTGCCCACTCCGCCTTCACCGACACGTCGAAGGGCTTCGTCGTCCCATCGCGCGGTGAGTTCGCCCGTCGTCTCGCCTGGTACGGCCAGCGTGTGGAAGCGGAGCTCCGGCTTGTACGGCATAGTCCTCGCCGCGACCCTGCCCGTCCATCCGAGCGCTTTGGGGTCCCCATGACCCGCTGCGAGTTCATCGCCCACGAAGAAGACGTTGGTCATGAATCGAATGCCCTTGCGACGAGGTTGGCCTGTTCTTCCAGGTGCCTTGAGGCTAGTCCCGAAGCGGGAGAAGCTGACGCGCGGCGCGCCACAACACCGATGGTGCGGCCCAGCAATTGCGGAAGCGAGAGTGAAATCGTCGACCAAGCGCCCTGGTTTTGCGGCTCCTCTTGGACCCACACAAACTCGGCGCCGTCGAACTGGGCGAGCGCGCCGCGAATGCTGGACTCGTTCAGCGGATAAAGCTGCTCGAAACGCACGATCGCCGTTGACGTATCTCCGGTCTTCTCCCTCTCCGCGAGCAAGTCGTAGTAGACCTTCCCAGCGCACATGAGGACGCGTGTCACGTGCGAGCCGTCAACAGACGTGTCGGTGATGATCTCCTCAAATGTGCCTGTCGTGAAGTCCTCGACCGCGCTCGATGCTGCCTTGAGGCGCAGCATCGACTTCGGCGTAAAGACGACGAGCGGCTTTCGTGGGCGGTTGTACGCCTGGCGCCGCAACAAGTGGAAGTACGACGCGGGGGTCGAGGGCATTGCCACCACGATGTTGTCTTCCGCCGCCAGTTGCAGGAATCGCTCGACTCGGGCGGAGGAGTGGTCGGGCCCCTGCCCTTCAAAGCCGTGCGGCAAAAGAAGCACGACGGACGATGACTGTCCCCACTTCTGCTCGGCCGACGAGACGAATTCGTCCATGACAGTCTGGGCGCCGTTGACGAAGTCGCCGAACTGGGCCTCCCACACCACAAGGGCATCGGGACGCTCGACCGAATACCCGTACTCGAAGCCGAGACAGCCGTACTCGCTGAGCGGAGAGTCGTAGATGTGCATGCGGCCCTGATCAGAAGACAGGTAGAGAAGTGGTGTCCACTCGGCACCATTCGAGCGATCGTGGAACACCGCATGCCTTTGCACAAACGTGCCGCGCCGCGCATCCTGGCCCGCCATCCTGATGGGCACGCCTTCCTGAAGCAGGGTGCCGAAAGCGATGAGTTCCCCGTAGCCCCAGTCGATTCCACCCTCGCGGCTCATCAGCTCACGCTTCTCGAGCAACTTTTCAAGTTTGGGGTGAACTTGGAAGCCCTCCGGCGGGCGCATGTGCGCACGCCCGATGCGTTCGATCTGGCCGGCGGTCACGGCGGTGCGCCAACCGACCATCACCCCAGCATCGGACGACTGTGAGGAGGGGAGCTCAAGCCCCGCAACGGTCTCGATGTGCGAGGCCTTGAAGCCCTCGCGGGTCTCGAGGAACACGCGCTCGAGTTGAGCGAGGTAGTCCTGAGACATTTGCTCGGCCTCGTCGGTGGTGATGTCGCCGCGGCGGATCAGCGCCTCGGTGTATAAGTGCCTGACGGAGCGCTTGGCCTCGATGAGGTCGTACATGCGTGGCTGAGTCATCGACGGATCGTCGCCCTCGTTGTGGCCGCGGCGGCGGTAGCAGACCATGTCGACGATGACGTCGCGACCATACTGCTCGCGGTACTCGAAGGCGAGCCTTGCTGCGCGCACGCATGCCTCAGGGTCGTCGCCATTCACGTGGAAGATTGGGATCTGGTAGCCCTTAGCGATGTCGGTGCAGTAGCGCGTGGAGCGGCTGTCCTGCGGTCCCGTGGTGAAACCCACCTGGTTGTTGATGACGACGTGAACGGTGCCGCCGGTCTTGTAGCCGCGAAGCTGGGCCATGTTCAGCGTCTCTTGGACGATGCCCTGGCCGGCGAACGAGGCGTCTCCGTGGATGAGGATAGGCAAGACCGGGTAGCCGTCCGTGGTCGGGTCGGCACCCAAGGCGTCGAGCTTGGCGCGCACGATGCCCAGCACCACCGGGTTGACGGCCTCGAGGTGAGAGGGGTTTGCGGCCAGGTAGACCCGCGTCGTCTCGCCGCTGTCGGCGGTAAAAACGCCCTCCGTGCCCAAGTGGTACTTGACGTCTCCAGAGCCCTGGACGGAGCCAGGGAGGGCCGTCCCATCAAACTCGCTGAAGATCTGCGAATACGATTTTCCGGCCAGGTTCGCCAGCACGTTGAGGCGCCCACGGTGGGCCAGGCCCACGCACACCTCGTGAATTCCTGCCCTGGCGGCCGACGACAGGATCGCGTCCATGAGCGGGATAAGCGACTCGCCGCCTTCGAGAGAGAAGCGCTTCTGGCCCACGTACTTGGTCTGCAGGAAGGCCTCAAAGGCCTCGGCGGCGTTGAGGCGACCAAGGATGCGCAAGTGCTCTTCGCGCGAGGGCTTGGTGTAGCCGTGTTCGAGTCGTTCTTGGAACCACGACCGCTGCTGGCGGTCGGCAATGTGCATGTATTCGACGCCCATCGTGCGGCAGTACGCATCGCGAAGCCTGCCGAGCACCTCGCGCATCTTCCAGCGCTGCTGACCCGCGAATCCCCCCGTTGAGTACGAGCGGTCGAGGTCCCACAGGGTCAGGCCGTGCGTCTGCACGTCGAGGTCGGGGTGTCTGCGGGGGCGTGAACTCAGCGGGTCGACATCGGCCATGAGGTGGCCGCGCGAACGATACGCGTGGATGAGCTCGGCGATGCGAGCGGGCTTGGCCTGTTCTGTGTCCTCGTCTGCCGCTGCGTCGGCGACCCAGCGCACGGGCTCATACGGCACGCGCAACGCCACGAATACTCGATCGTAGAAACCATCGAGGCCGAGTAGCTTCTTGTGCACCAAGCCAAGGAACTCGCCCGATTGCGCGCCTTGGATCACCCTGTGGTCGTACGTCGATGTCAGCGTGAGCACCTTGGAGATGCCAAGCCTTGAGATTGTCTCCGCAGACGCGCCTTGGAACTCGGCAGGGTAGTCCATCGACCCGACGCCGACGATCGCGCCTTGGCCCTGCATCAGGCGCGGCACGGAGTGGACGGTGCCGATCGTTCCTGGGTTTGTCAGGGTGAACGTTGTGCCTTGGAAATCGGACGGCTGAAGCGTGCCAGCGCGTGCATGGGTCACGACTGTCTCGTATGCCGCCCAGAACTGCGCGAAGTCCATGTCCTCGGCGCCCTTGATGTTGGGTACGAGGAGTTGGCGCCTGCCTTCCGCCTGGGGTAGGTCGATCGCGAGGCCAAAGTTGACGTGTGCAGGAGTCATGATGGCTGGCTTGCCATCCTCGGTCGTGTACGCGACATTCATCGCGGGGTATTCGGCGAGGGTCTCCACGATCGCATAGCCGATGAGGTGCGTGAAACTCACCTTGCCGCCGCGGGTTCGCGCCAAGTGGTTGTTCATGACCACCCTGTTGTCCATGATGAGCTTCGCGGGCACGGCGCGCACGCTCGTCGCAGTGGGGATGTCGAGACTCGCCTCCATGTTCGTCACCACGCGCGCGGCTGGGCCGCGGAGGCGCTCGACGCCTTGGCGCACGTCTGTATGCAGCATCTGCGGGTGCTCTGGGCGCTGCAGATACGCGGCGCTTGGGGCGACCGCCGTCGCGATGGGCTGCGTGGGCAGTAACTCGTGCTGAACGGCGGTTGCCGCACCAGGCGCGTGCTCGGAGCCCGTTGCATTTGCGTTCGATGCGGATGCGATCGATGTGGGGGGCGCAGGGGGCGCGGCGGGCGCGGCGGGCGCGTCTCCCAACGGCTCTTGAGCCACAGTGGGGACACTCGGGGGTTGCTCTGACACTGGCGCAGTTGGCACAGAACCAGACGCGTCGTCGCGTCCGGCGCCGCCGAGGACGAGCGACGCCACGGAGGGCGCGCCGTCTAACCGTGCGACTGAAGTGCGGGCTTGCGAGCTGGGGTACGTGGGGGACACAACCGGCCGCTCTCTTTCTCAACGTCGTGCGAGGAAAACAGTGAGTTCCTTGCCATCTTCCAGCCTAAACGACCGTACCGGTCGCATCGTCGCGTGGTTTGGGGAAATCGTTACATAGTCACGGCCCTTCTTGCCAACTCCGGAAGTGCGCGTGTCGCCAGAGGGCGGCCCAATGCCCGAATGGGCGCTCGGTTATGCTGAGGCCACGATGGCAGGCGAAAGGCGCACGTTGTGACGCAATGGCTTCTTGTCGCGCTCGGCGTGGGTCTCACGCTTGGGACGGCGCTGTTCGTCGCGGCCGAATTCGCGTTCGTGGCACTGGACCCTTCAAGTCTCGGCGGCGAAGACCGCGCGACTCGTCGGGTCGGCACAGCGTTGAGATCGCTGTCCACACAATTGTCCGGTGCCCAAGTGGGAATCACCTTCACGACAGTGCTCTTGGGCTACTCGGCGCAGCCCGCCCTCGCCTTTATCCTCCAGGGCCCTGCCGCTGCGACGCCCATCGTGCGAGGCGCTTCGGTCACTGTCGCCGCGATCGTCGCCTTGGTCGTGGTCAACGCATTCTCGATGATCGTGGGCGAACTGGTGCCAAAGAACGCCGCGATCGCGAATCCATTGGGAACGGCCAAGGCGGTCGCGCCATTCATGCTCGCGTTCACGGTAGTGCTCAGGCCGCTCATCGCGGCCCTCAACGGCGTAGCCAATGCGGTCCTGAGGCTTGTGGGCCTCGAGCCTCATGAGGAACTCGCTGGCGGGCGCTCGCGACAAGAGCTTGCGGCGCTGGTGCGACGCTCGGCAGAGGTGGGAACTCTTTCAGCAGGAACGGCGCTGCTCCTCAAGAACACTCTCGATCTCGATGACCTCGAGGCGGTCGACGTCATGACCGACAGGACGCGCATGCACACGGTGAGTGCCGACGGGTCCGCCGCCGATATTCTCGCGCTCGCCCGAGGCACTGGCCACTCGCGCTTCCCTGTGGTCGGCGACGGCATCGACGACGTCATTGGCCTTGTGCACATGCGCAAAGCAATTGCGGTGAACGCGCATGAGCGCGACACGACGGTGGCGAGGGACCTGATGGTAGCCGCACCCCGCGTTCCCGAGACGATGCCGCTACGCCCGCTTTTGGTGGAACTCAAGGATCTTGGGCTGCAATGCGCGCTGGTGGTCGACGAGTACGGAGGCACGTCTGGGATCGTCACTCTCGAGGACGTCATCGAGGAGATCGTGGGAGAGGTCGCCGACGAGCACGACTCGCGCAGGGCTCAGGTTTTCAAGGCGCCGGGAGGCGCGTGGATTCTCCCCGCAGTGCTTCGCCCTGACGAAGTGGCGGAACGCACTGGAATCCAGCTTCCGACTTCCCATGTCTACGAAACGGTAGGCGGCCTTGTGATGGCGACGCTCGGCAGGCTTCCCAGAAACGGGGACATGGTCGAGCTCGACGGCGTGACCCTCACCGTCGAGCGCATGGAGGGGCGAGGGATCGATCGCTTGCGGGCCGTCACCATCCCTGTGGAAGAGACGCCATGAGTGTGGGTCTCGTTCTAGGCGTCGTCGGCTTGTTGCTCGCGAATGCGTTCTTCGTTGGTGCCGAGTTCGCGATCATCTCTGCCCGTCGCAGTTCGATTGAGCTGCTCGCCCGTGCGGGTTCACGCGCGGCACACACCGTGTTGTGGGCCATGGAGAACGTGTCTTTGATGCTCGCAACCGCGCAGCTGGGCATCACTGTGTGTTCCGTGTCGCTCGGAATGGTCGCCGAGCCAGCGATAGCTCACGCCATCGAGGCCGCACTCGACGGCACCATCTCGGCCGCCGTCGCCCATGCCATCGCGGTGGCGGTGGCGTTGCTCATCATCGTTGGCCTCCATGTGATCTTTGGCGAGATGGTGCCCAAGAACGCCGCAGTGTCGAGCCCCGACAAGGCCGCGCTCTTGTTTGGTCCTCCTCTTGTGTGGATAGCGCGCATCGCGAAGCCGCTCATCTGGGGCCTTAATGCAATGGCGAACGCGCTGCTGAGGCTCATTGGCATTGAGCCGCGCGACGAAGTGACGTCCGCTTTCACCGCCGCCGAGGTGCAGTCAATCGTTGAGCGGTCGAGCCAGGAAGGCACGCTCACGGACGCGGAGGGACTGCTTCAGGGCGCGATCGAGTTTTCTGATCACAAGGCGGGCGACGTCATGGTTCCGCTTGATGAGGTGGTGTGCGTGCGTGCGGGGGCATCCGCGGAGGCACTCGAATTGCTTTGTGTGGAGACCGGCTATTCGCGCTTTCCCGTTCGCGACGCAGAGGACAACGTGGTGGGCTACTTCCACATCAAGGACGCGCTCCAGGTGCGTCCTGGGGAGCGTGAAGAAGCCATGGCGAACTGGCGCATCCGCGACATCGCCGAGGTGGACGTCGACGAAGAGGTCGAGTCGGTTCTCGCTGGTATGAGTCGCTCGGGAGCGCACGTGGCGCTCGTTCGCCGAGGCGCCTTGGTGGCGGGCGTGGTGTTCTTCGAGGACATCATCGAAGAGCTCGTTGGCGAAGTCGGGGACATGGCCTCGAGGTTCCAAGGCGACTGATCGAGGTCCTGGGACTGTTCACGAAGGCCACAGAATGGTTACACTGGAGCGGTACCGCCCGGTCGAGCGTTGGGTGGAAGGTGGGGGCCGGACGGATTTTCGGAGGGCGCGAGTGACAGCAGATACTTCTCTGCGGCTCTACGCTGGCGACCCCGATCCGAGCATTGGACACCGAGCGAGTAGTTCTCACGCTGCCATCGAGCCTTCAAGTGACTCTCAATTTATTGACTTTGACAACAGTGCCGTGACCGGTGTTATTCCCGTCGGCTCATACCGCCCGATTGCTCAGCCGGTGGCCCACACCGGAAGGTTCGGTGCGTCGCGAAGGATCAAGCGCCTCACAGAATCGCGTGAAATCAGGGTCCGCACTACCCACAAACGCCGCAAGTTCGTCGCGCGAGGGGGAGTGCTCGCGGGATTCGGCTTGGCCATGGTGGTGTACCCGATCATGGGCAATGTGGTCGAGTATCACCGCAACGCCGCAGAGGCTGTTCCCGGCGTCGTTCTTGGACAAAGCCCAACGACGGGCCGAGCCCTGTTGGGCGATGGTCCGTCGCTCATTCCTACGGTGCTGGACCTCCCCAAACCCGATGAAATGGCCAAGGCCTACACCACGGCCGACACGGGCTACATGGCCAGCCCGTTGCTTCCCAACTGCATTCTTCCCGCGACATTTGCCGGTGAAGAGAACGGCAGGTTGAACGACGACCAGTTGTGCTTCCTGCCTGACGGCACAAACAAGATGCGTGCCGATGCCGCGCAGGCATTCGCACAGCTTGACGCCAAGTTCCAAGAGCAGTTTGGCCGCCCGTTCTGCGTTTACGAGGGCTACCGCTCATACGCGGACCAGATCGCGACCCGCGCCAAGAGGGGCTACATGGCCGCGTCTCCTGGCACGTCGATGCACGGCTTCGGCGTCGCTTTTGACCTTTGTGGTGGCGACTTCATCGGCGCACCCAAGAAGTGGCTCGATGCGACGGCCGCGGCATACGGATTTGTCAACCCCGACTGGGCTAAGTTCCGCAAGTACGAGCCGTGGCACTGGGAGTATCTGCCGGCCACCGACGAGATGGGCGTGTACGGGAACTCCGACTATTGGGCCGGCAGTGCCGCCGATGGCGGACAAGGCGCCGTCACAGTGCCGGCACCTGCTGACCCGGCGCCCGTGGTCACCACCCCGGCGCCCGTGGTCACCACCCCCGCGCCGGTCGCGCCCTAACCCGGTCGTAGCGCGCCCTCACTACGATCCCGCGCGGTGGACCCGCCCGGATCCCGCAACATCTGAACTCACTGAGGGGTCGCCGTAGTACGTGATGTCTCCGGAACCGGCCACGCTCGCGTCAAGGGAGTTCTGTACGCGTAGCGTCACGTCGCCCGAGCCCGACACCGAAACGTCCGCCGTTTTCGCCTCGAGGTCGGCGCCTGTCACGGTTCCCGATCCGGAGATGGTGATGTGGGCATCTCGTGCCTTGCCCGTGAGCGCAATGTGTCCGCTGCCAGCGACATCCATTGAAAGCGTCTCTACGTCACCGTCGATGCGAATGTCGCTCGAACCGCTCGAACTCGCGTGCAGGGATTCACCGCGAATTCCCTCGATCGTGGTCGTGGTGCTTCCCGAAAGGTTGAGTTCAGCGAGCTGCGGCAGTGTCACGGCCACGGACACGTCGGGCGATCGGCCCGCGATCGAATAGTGCTGATCGATCTGAAGCGTGGAGCCGCGCACGGAGGTGTCGACGTGGTCTTGCAAGCCGGAGTCGGTCGTCACCGCGACCGAGAACGAGTCGCCCTGGGCCACGGTGAGAGTGGCGTTGCCGCTCAAGGCGATCCCTGTGAAGCCATCGAGCGATCGCGTCTCGGTGGTCGTATCGCCCGTGAGATCGGCGCGATTGATCCATGGTCCGCTGCCGTTGATCGAGCAACCTACGAGCGTGCCTGCCGCGAATGCCGCGATAGCCAAGATGGAAATCGTGCCGCGCGCGTTCATGTGTTCTCCCTGGTAGAGCTCCTGAACTCACGCTAGCGAGGGTCCGCGACGCGTCGCATCGTCCGGGAGGGTGAAATGCGTGGGACCCGCGTGGGGGGTAACCCTGACGGCGATGTCAGGGTAAGGAGGGGGTGTGCCCTCGAAAGTGCGCCCTCGACAGTGTCTGATCTCAGGACATCGTTCACCCATGTCTCAAGACATCGTTCACCCTCCTTTGACGACGATGGAGCATGTCGCAGCGAGTCAAGAACGAGGTTATGGTCCTGGCGGTCGTCGAGGGTGGATTGAGCGTCGCCGACGCGGCCGTCAGGTTCAAGGTGTCGAAACGCTGGTTGCGGGTCCTGCTGGCCCGCTATCGCGAACATGGGATCGAGGCGGTCGCGCCCCGCTCACGAGCGCCCAGGACCTCCCCGACGAGGGTCGTCGACACCACACGCGCGATGATCCTGAAGTGGCGTGACGACCTGATCAGCGCGGGCCTGGACGCGGGCGCGGAGTCGATCCTGGACCGGATGACTGCCTCCGCACTGACAGTGCCGTCTCGAGCCACGATCCACCGCATCCTGACCCACGCCGACCGCGTCACCCCCGAGCCTCACAAACGCCCCCGCTCATCATGGACACGGTTCGAGGCCTCCTTGCCCAACGAAACCTGGCAATCCGACATGACCCACTGGCACCTGGCCGACCACACGGGCGTGGAGATCATCACCTGGCTTGACGACCACTCCCGCATGATCATGCACATCTCCGCCCACACCGTCGTGACCGCCAGAATTGTCGTCGACACCTTCACCACCGCCGCCGAACACCACGGACTACCAGCATCAACACTGACCGACAACGGACGCATCTTCACCGCCCGCTTCGCCACCGGCACACCAGGACTGGGTCAGTTCGAACAGCTCATCCACGACCTCGGGATCCGCCAGAAGAACGGCCACCCAGGCCACCCCCAAACCCAAGGCAAAATCGAACGCTTCCACCAAACCCTGAAACGCTGGCTCGGAGCACGTGACGCAGCCGAAACCCTCACCGCCCTGCAGACCCAACTCGACACGTTCACCCACGTCTACAACCACGACAGACCCCACCGCGCGATCGGCAGACGCACCCCAGCAACCGTCCACGCCGCCACACCCCCAGCCACGCCCTCAATCAACGTCGCAGGACACCACTACCGCATCCGCTTCGACCACATCGACGCCTCCGGCGTCATCACCCTTCGCCACGCAGGCCAACTTCGCCACCTCGGCATCGGCCGCGCCCACAAGCATCGCCCCGTCATCGTCCTGACCAACGGACCCCACACCATCACGATCGACCGCACCACCGCAGAAATCCTCGCCGAACACACCATCAACCCCGACAAGGACTACCAACCCCAAAAACCACAAAAGGCCCCTCCCGAAGGAGGAGCCCCTGTGAACGATGTCTTGAGACACCGCGGAACGATGTCTTGAGACATCAC
>JAYTGI010000098.1:0-2255 GCA_043733605.1 Demequina sp.
GACACCTTTGCATCGTAGAGCGCGTCATCCGCGCGCTTCACCACGTGATGCGGCAAGCCGTCGTTCGCACCATCTGCAACGCCGATCGAGACCGTGACCCGATGCGAGTGACCCGCGCAGGGGATGACCTGTTCAGCCACTTTCTCCCGCAGCAGTTCCATGAGAGCGACGCCCTGATGGATGCCCGTGTGGGGCAAGACAATGATGAATTCCTCGCCCCCCCACCGCCCCACTGCGTCGGTCACACGCAAGCGTTCCTTGAATCCGCCAGCAATCTCGGCGAGCACTCGGTCTCCGCACTGGTGGCCGAACGTGTCATTCAGCACCTTGAAGTGGTCCAGATCCGCGATGGCCACCACGTAATCACCCTCCAAACTGCGCGCCTCAAGCGACTCGATCAGGGGGCGCCGGTTGGACAGGCCCGTGAGGACATCGGTGTTGGCGAGATACTCGGCGACGGCAGCCGACCGAGCGGCCTCCATCCGTGCCTGGTTGGTGCGTTGATAGGACATACCCGCGAGCGCGAAAACGAGAACCGCAGTGAGGACCGCGTTGATCGAAAACATGATGGTGAGCGACTCGGCGGGAACGGGCCGCTCTGGCCCCGGCGACAACACCGTCTGGCACACGATAAACGCGACCGCCGCCACGATGATGAAGAACCACCTCCATGGGGCCTGGCGCTCCGTGAAGATCACGAATACGAGCACACCGCCTGAAATCAGATACAGGTGAAGCCCCGATTCCCAACCGAGCATTTGCACCGCGGTCATGACCTGAATGGTTGACGTGGTGACCGCGACGAGTGCTGACGCAAGTTGGAGTCCACGGCGTGCCACAACAATCGCCAAGACGTAGCCCCCAACTGCTAACACACTCACCACGATGAGTTCACCAAGCCAAGCGTCGGCCGACCCGAGGTAATACGTGAGGTAACCGACGGTGAGCAGAGCGGAGAAGAGAGCGAAGTCGTGGGCGCTCCATTTCGCCTGGGTCGCCTCACTGTGTCCCGCGCCGGTGCGCACATCAATCAGTCGTGCGATATGACCAAGAATCTCGCGCTTCGCGCCGGCCGCGAAGCTTTCTTCCGTCGCCACAGATGAACCCCCAGGATTCGTGAGCGTGAAGGAGCGTCTTCGCGGCTGTGAGGGCCAGGGCGGCCGTGTTAGTCCTTCACACTAGCCCGGCGTGCGCGGCCTGGCTAGGTCCCCTTTACGCGTCCGACTCGGACAAATCGCCACTAACCTGGGCATACCTGACACAATTTCTTCCCGCGTCCTTCGCGTCATACAGAAGGGCGTCGGCGACACGCACGGTGGTCTCCCATGACAGTCCTGGCGAGGCGGCCGCGAGCCCCGCCGAGAACGTCACCACTGCGCCGCCCCCCTCCGACCGCACGCGCTCCTCGACGGCCTTGCGCGCTCGCTCGATCCCCGTGACCGCTGCGGTGAGCCGCACATCCTTCATCAGCACCAAGAACTCCTCGCCTCCCCAGCGCGAGACGATTCCCACGTCCCCAATGGCGTCCTTGAGAATGCCGGCAATCTCGGTCAGCACCGCATCTCCGTGGGCGTGGCCCAAGGTGTCGTTGACCTCCTTGAATCGGTCGAGGTCGATGAGTGTGATTGCGTAGGGCCGGTCCACCGGAGTCGCCGCGAGCGCCTCGACCATGCCCCTGCGGTTCACGAGCCGCGTCAACGGGTCGGTCCGCGCTTGCTCCTTCGCCACCTCAAGTTGGCTCTCGGCGCGAAGACGCTCGCGCGAGAAGTAGTAGTGGTTGAGCCCCGAGGTCAGGGACAGGACCACGGTGACAAGTGCCACGTTCGCCACCAACAGGCCATCGACGAGGCCGGCGCTGATGTCGAGCCTCGGCTCGGCCACGCGCGTGTCTAGAAAGGACCATGCAACGGCGATCGCCGACGTTGTCGTGAGGGCCATGCCCCATCGCAGCCTCGGCGGCGCAAAGGTCACGAACGAGACGGTGGCCGTCATGAGCATCGGCAACAGGAAGCCCGCGCGGTACGAAAGAAGCCAGGTGAGAGCCGTGGACGCCATCAGCGGCGCGACAAGCTCGACGATCGAGGCGGTGCGCACCCAACCGGCCACGTTCAGAGCAAAGCACCCGAGCCACACCGCAATGACCGCGCCCTCGACGGCCGCGGCGAGCCACAGACTCCCGCCATCGGCGATCAGGAAGAAGAGTTCGAAAGGAAGGGCCGACGACAACGCAACGACGAGGTATTGGTTGGATCCTT
>JAYTGI010000099.1:0-6416 GCA_043733605.1 Demequina sp.
GGCACGTCGGCGGTTTCCTCGCTCATGATGCTCCTGTTCCTCGCCTCAGGACACTACCGGAACTGGGGGTGCTCAAAACAGGTAGGCCTGAGCGATTCACGAATCCTCACGCGCACAACGCCTCTACTTGTTTCCGCATGTATTGCTCTGGGGGACCAAGAGTTGGTCCTCGGCAATGAGCGCACGCAGCAAAGAGACGGGCACCATGAACGACTGTTCGGACTCGTTCTTCGCATAGATGACACCCACCACTTCGCCCTTTTCGTTGAGAACGGGGGAGCCGCTCGAGCCTGGCTCGACCGGCGCGGTGGTGACCATGACGGTGCCGAGCGCCGCTCCGAGCGGGTCTGCAACGCTCCCGAGCACGACGCCGGACACCGTCGTGAGCTTTCCGCCATGTGGGTAGCCGATGACGGTGATGGCGTCGCCCTCGACGGGGTCTTCTTGAGCGAGCGCCGAGAAGCCGCCGATTGACTGTTCGGTTGTCACGATCGCAAGGTCGGCAACTGCGGTGGCTGAGGCCGCCGTCACGTCAATCGTGCGGCCGTCGTAGGTGGTCACCTGGAGTTCCTTGGTGTCCTGAATCACATGCCTGTTGGTGACGAGCGTGTGGGCGTCCACCGCAAAACCCGTGCCCGTCCTCAAGGCGTCGCATCCCACATTTCGGACTCGAACCGTCATGCGTTGGGCGGCGGAAAATCCGTCCGAGTCGAGGTTTCCAGGCGGGGAAGCGGATTCCGAAGCTACAAGCGGCACATAGTTACTCGGTAGGGGGCCCGGATCGGCGGGAACGATGGCACACGCCGCGAGAAGTGCGGTCGTTGCCCCCACGGCGAGCACGCGATACGCGCCTCTCATGGGGCGAGAATCTGTTGGAGCTCGACGTTCGCCGCCACCGCGTTGTCGCACTTGATTTTGAGGCTTGCCTCGAAGTCCGCAATTTCGACGGGGTCATAGTTGGTCGGGTCGTGCAGGTATCCGATGAGCTGCGTGTTTCCTTCGATGCACCGGTCGAGGGCATTCGAGACGCCCTTCGCGGTCGACAACGCTGTGGTGAGTTCGTCGATTTGCCTCGCGTAGAACTCGACGTTGTCTCCCTGTTGGGCCTTCTCGTCGGCGAGGTCGAGGACCTTTTGCTGAGCGGTCTTGAGTTGGCTCGCGATTTGGTCGTTCTCTCCCTGGAGATTGACCACTTGGGTTTGCTCGTCTCCGAGGCGTTTTCCGAGGTCGTAGTTCTGGGTCTTCACGTCCTCGACTTGTTGCTTCCACTTGACGGACGCGCTTCGCGTCTGGAGCATGAGTCCGATGGCGATGGACAGCAGAATGGCCGCGACAGCGCTGACGGCGCTCACGGCGATCCAGAACTTCTGCCTGGATACCGGCGTGCGGTCACGTGCGATGGCGTCGTCGGTCATGGGCGCGAGGACTGTCGTTTCTTCGTTGGCATCGACGCGCTGGACCTCGAACGGACCGTCTGGTGGTGTCGTCGTCATTTAGCTCACTGCTCCGGTGTACTTCTCGCCGGGGCCCTGTCCCGGTGCATCGGGCACCACGGACGCCTCCCCAAACGCCAACTGTACGCTTCGGAGTCCGTCGCGCAGCGCTCTCGCGTGGGTGTCGCCCAAATCGGGCGCGGCTCCGGTAACCAAGGCGGCCAGTGCCGTAATGAGGATGCGCGCCTCCGAGAGGTCCTTAAGATCCTCGCCCTCGTCGGCGAGGCCACATCGCAGCGCGGCGGCCGACATCAGGTGCACACTTACCGTGGTGATGAGTTCGACCGCGCTCACGTCCGCTATGTCACGCGCGAGGCCGTTGGTTGGGTGCTGGAACTCGGGGCTGGGCGTTGAGGGCGTCATGGTGCTATTCTTGTACGCCGACCGGCCGTGGGCTTTCTGCGGCTCGCAAGTGGAGTCACCTCCCACCCTTTGGACCAGAATATGGACCGGGGTTTTGGTCTGGGCGAGCGCTTGTCGTTTGTCCGTACCTAGGGTGGCCTCTGCGCGTGATCGGCAGGGGCCTTTTTTAATGCCCTGGCACATTTTCGACAACGAAGGAGCGAATTATCAACGAGCCCCGCATCAACGAACGCATTCGAGTTCCTGAGGTCCGACTGGTGGGCCCCCAGGGCGAGCAAGTAGGCATTGTCAGGATTGAGGATGCGCTGCGGCTTGCTCAGGAGTCCGACCTCGATTTGGTCGAGGTCGCGCCCAATTCGCGCCCCCCCGTTGTCAAGCTCATGGACTACGGCAAGTTCAAGTACGAGGCGGCGGTGAAGGCGCGCGAGGCGCGTCGCAACCAGGCCAACACGGAGATCAAGGAGATGCGTTTCCGTCTCAAGATCGACGAGCACGACTACGAGACCAAGAAGGGCCACGTTGTCCGCTTTCTTAAGGGCGGCGACAAGGTCAAGGTCACCATTATGTTCCGAGGCCGCGAGCAGTCCCGCCCCGAAATGGGTAGGCGTCTGCTTCTCAAGCTCGCGGAGCAGGTGACCGAGTTCGCCATCGTGGAGAACATGCCCAGCCAAGAGGGTCGCAACATGTCGCTCGTCCTCGGACCCGTCAAGAAGAAGGCGGAAGCGAAGGAAGAGCAGCGCAAGGCTCGCGAAGCCAAGAAGGTCTCGGACGACGCGGCGAGGATCGAGCGCGAGGGTGGAGTCGCTCCAGAAGCATCGGCGCCCGTTAAGAAGCGTCCAGTCAAGGCCGACGATGTCGCGGCCGATGCAGCTGCCGCCGAAGCGTTTGAGGTTGAAGTCGCCGCGGCCGAAGCTGTGAAGGCTGCGGAGGTTGAGGCGGCTGCTGTAGAGACGGCTGCTGTTGAGGCGGAAGCCGCACAGGTTGTCGAGGCCGAGCCCCAAGAATCCCCGGTTGACCAAGCCGAGCCCCAAGAGGCCCCGGTTGACCAAGCCGAGGTTGTTGAAGCTGAAGTGGTCGAGGCCAAAGAATCCGCGCCAGCCAAGAAGCCTGCCCCCAAGCCGGTTCCGAAGGCCGCACCAAAGCCGGCACCAAAGCCAGCACCAAAACCCGCACCAAAGCCAGCAGGCAGGCCGGTACCAAAACCGGCAATCAAGGCTGACACGGAGGCGTAACACCCACCGTTCCATAGATGTCCGGGCGTTGGCCCGGGGAAGTGTGTGCCGAGTCGCATGGCTCGGCCAGACGTGAAGTGAAGGAGGGCAACGTGCCCAAGAACAAGACCCATTCGGGTGCCAAGAAGCGTTTCACGCTGACGGGAACCGGCAAGGTGAAGCACGCTTCGGCAATGAACGTGCACAAGTTCGAAGAGAAGACGTCGTCGCGCAAGCGTCGCGTCGCAATCGACGGCATCCTGCCAGGTGCCGATGCCAAGAAGATCAAGAAGCTGCTGGGCAAGTAGCCCGAAGGACTGAAGGAGTAACCCCATGGCACGCGTCAAGCGGGCTGTTAACGCCCACAAGAAGCGCCGTACTACCCTCGAGCGCGCGTCCGGCTACCGTGGCCAGCGCTCACGTCTGTACCGGAAGGCGAAGGAGCAGGTCACCCACTCCCTCGTCTACGCGTACCGCGACCGTCGCGCCCGCAAGGGCGAGTTCCGCAAGCTGTGGATCCAGCGCATCAACGCTGCGGTTCGCGAAAACGGCATGACCTACAACCGCTTCATCCAGGGCATGAACCTGGCTGGGATTGAGGTCGACCGCCGCATGCTTGCCGACATGGCTGTCAACGACGCTCCTGCTTTCAAGCAGATCGTCGAGCTCGCCAAGAAGGCGCTGCCTGCCGACGTCAACGCGCCCGCCGCGTAACGCAGCAGCAGTCACTCACTGCCGATGACAGAACGCCCCGCGGGGCGCCACCTCTCACCCGTGCTCGCCAATGTGCGAGCGGACCGGGTGCGCGAAGTGGCCGCCCTCGCGGGGCGTTCTGCGCGTCGTAGGGCCTCCCAGTTTCTTGTGGAGGGCCCGCAAGCGGTGCGCGAACTCGTCGCGTTCCGTGCCGAACACGTGCGCGACGTCTACGTGATCGAAGACACCTTGGGGGCTCGCAGCCCGATCGGTGAAATCGCGGATGCAGCGCTCGACGCGGGTCTCTTTGTGCACCCCATGACCGCCGAGGTCGCCCACGTGATGTCGCCCGATTGCCAAGGCATCGTCGCGGTGGCGAGCACGAGCGCCGTCGAGGCGGCACTCGTGGCAGCGCGTCCGCGACTCGTCGCGATCCTTTCCCAAGTGCGAGATCCAGGGAACGCGGGGGCGGCCATTCGCGTGGCGGATGCCGCAGGAGCTGACGCAGTCATCTTGGCTGGTGACAGCGTCGACCCCACCAATCCCAAGGTGGTCCGCGCCACTACAGGCAGCCTGTTTCACCTTCCGGTGATCAGGGCAGCAAGCCTCGCCGATGCCATCGCACTGGCGCGCGAGGCGGGCATGGTCGTCTTGGCGTCCGATGTGTCCGGCGTCAGCGAGTTGGGGTGCGAAGGCGCGCCCGATCTCGCGAGGCCAACTGCGTGGATCTTTGGCAACGAGGCGTGGGGATTGAGCGGCGAGGAGCTCGCACTGGCCGACGCGGTCGTCAGGATTCCAATCTTTGGTCACGCGGAAAGCCTCAACCTTGGCACGGCTGCGGCAGTGTGCCTCTACGCCTCGGCGCAGACCCAGCGCCGTTGACGCAGCACCGTTGACGCAACCCAGGTGACTCGGCGCTGCTGAACCTGCGCGAGCGTCTGGCGCATCTCGCTATCCCCAAGTCTGCGGGTCTCCAAACGTGCGCACTCGCTCGCGTTTTCCGTTTACCTACCCCGAATTCATGTATCGACGCGTTCGCACCCAGGGGTACCCGCCGGTGTGCTTGTCGCCTAGGCGGATAGGGCGTTGGTCGCTGGCACATTCGTGAAGAACGGCGCGAGGTACGCCGCTGGTACCCTCGAGGACGTGACCGATACCGCGAGCAATACGATCCAACTCGACCTCTCAGGCGCCAAAGGCAAGGTGGAGGTCATTGGGGCGCTCGGCATCGTCGCCAAGGTCCTGGTCGACGGGGTAAGGGCACGCCCTCAGCGCGGCGGTTGGTCCATTCCGCTCAAGGGCGGCGGCGAGAGCAAGCTCGTGGTGAAGGGTTTCCTCCCTGGTTTCCAGCGCTTCATGTGGAAGGGCGACACCGTTCTCCAGCTCGGCGAGCACGTGCGTCTGCCTGAGAAGATCGCGATGTTCGCGCCGTTCTTGCTCATGTTTGCGTGGGTGTTCTTGGCCCCCATTTCGCTCGCTCTCTTCATCATGAACATCCCGATCGTCAAGAATCCGCTGATGCCGCGCGCGCTGCGCGTCGCACTGCCGATCATCAATACCGTCGCGGGTGCGATCGCATGGATCGCCCTTGCGAGCTTGGTGGGGTCCGCTTCCTAGCCTCGAGGCGTGCCGCTCTCTAGGCTCGCCACATGACGACGCCAACGCCCTCGCCCTATTCCACTCCCGGCGAGGGCGGATGGTCCGCGCCGGATGCACCTGTCGGGCCGCCCGGCTACGTCGTGCCGCCCGGCTACGTTGTGCCGCCCGGCTACGCAGCGGTTCAAGCGCCCGCTCAGCGAGCAGAGTCGCAGCATTCCGCCAACCCGTCCGCCGAGGCGCGGCCGACGTCGATGTGGCTCCACCTTGAGGGCGCCGCAGGAACGCAGGCCGCGATCTATGAGCTCGACAAGAATCGTCCGGTGCTGGTGATCGACGGAGTGCGCGCCAAGCGCGATATAAATGGGTACTTCAAGATCCCGATGCAGAACGGCAAGATCGAGAAGCTCAAGGTGAGGGCGGCTGTCCCCGGATATCCCACGCTCAAGTTCAGGGGTGTTGAACTGTACAAGGCGCCCAAGCCGCCCGCCATGGTGCGCTTCGGCTTCATGGTTCCCGCAATCGGAGCCGCAATCTTCGGTGGCGCATGGTTTGGGGGAATCGGCGGTGTCCTCTGCGCATTGGGTGCCGGATACGGAGCAGCCGCATGGATCCGCACCGCGGATCGGAAGACGGTGCCGTACATCGTTGTGATCGGCGGAGGCGTGCTGCTCACGGCCCTTGGAATCGTGGGGATCATCGTTCGGATTCGCCTCCTGAACTAGACGCGGCAGCGCTCGGCTTGCAGCGCTGTCAGGCGGCATGCTCCCTGACGTCGTCGTTCGGGGCGGGGTCGTTATCGGCAGAGGCGTGCCAAGAGTGGCTGGCAGCCGGGCAGAGTTCTCCCACGGAGCCGAGGCCACCCGCGTCACGCCCGTCACGCCCGTCACGCCCGTCACGCCCGTCACCTGCGTCCGCGACGCCATCCACCTCGCTCGCTTCGCGCGCGTCGGCGGGTTTGCCGATGGTGATGGCGGCGAGTCCTCCTGGTCTGGGTCTCCGGGTGGGATCGATGTTGGGTGGTGGGATGAACTCGACCCGGCCTGAGTGGACGTGGATG
>JAYTGI010000100.1:0-16134 GCA_043733605.1 Demequina sp.
CCACGACGGCGTCGATCTCAATTACGACGAGTGCATCGGCGTGACATACGAGGAGCTCCACGCCGACCAGGAAGCCGCTCTGTCGCGCATCGTGACGCGTTATCACGAGGTCGCCCTCAAGTGCGACGTCGTCGTCATCGTCGGCTCTGACTACACGGACGTTTCTGGGCCCGCCGAATTCGAACTCAACGCGAAGGTCGCCGCAAACCTGGGCGCACCCGTCGCCCTCGTGGTGCGCGGAGCAGACCGGACACCCGCAGAGATCGCCGAGGTGCTCGCCCAGGCGCGCGCCACCATGGAGGAGCACCACGCGAAGGTAGTCGCAGCGTTCGCCAACCGTTGCGACCCTGCTCAAGTCGAGGCCATCAAGGCAGCATTGCCTGCAGACATCGGCGTCGCTGCCCTGCCGGAGGAGCCGCTGCTCTACGCGCCCACCCTTGGCGCGCTTTCCAAGGCGATCGACGGCGAGATGATCGCGGGTGACGCGGCGCTCATGTCGCGCGAGGTGCGCGCAATCTCGATTGGCGCGATGACGGTGGAACACCTTCTCGACAGGCTCCAAGAGGGCGGGCTCGTCATCGCCCCAGGTGACAGGGCCGACATCCTCCTCGCATCGCTCACGGCACACTCCGCTTCGGGTTTCCCCGCGCTCGCTGGCATTATCGTCAACGGCGGTTTCCGGCCACCCGCGTCCGTGCAGCGACTGATCGACGGACTCGGCCCCACGCTGCCAATCATCGCCACGGACCTGGGCACCTTCGAGACGGCTCAACGCTGTTGGAACACCCGCGGGCGCTTGTCCCGCGAAAGCGTTCTCAAGGTCGATATGGCGCTCAGCATGTTTGAGAGCCACGTCGACGGCGGGCAGTTCATCCATCTGCTCAACCTCGCGGGCACGGATGTCGTCACGCCCCTCATGTTCGAGTACGCGCTCCTCGCAAGGGCGCGAGCTATGCGTAAACGCATCGTCCTCCCCGAGGGTGAAGACGACCGCATCCTCCGTGCCGCAGGCACCCTGCTGACTCGCAACGTGGTCGACCTCACGATCCTCGGAGACCCCATCGCCATCACCACGAGGGCAGGCGAACTCGGCATCGACCTTTCCGCGGCCCAACTCCTCTCCCCCACCGATCCCGAGTATGTTGACCGCTTCGCGGCCGAGTACTACGAGATGCGCAAGGCCAAGGGCATGACGCCGGAAGCGGCGCGGGACCGCGTTCAGGACGTCAGCTACTTCGGCACGATGATGGTGCAGTTGGGCCTCGCCGACGGAATGGTATCCGGCGCCGCCCACACGACGGCCCACACGATCGTGCCCTCGTTCCAGATCATCAAAACGAGTCCAGGCGTCTCGGTCGTCTCCTCGGTGTTCCTCATGTGTCTGGCCGATCGAGTGCTCGTTTACGGCGACTGCGCCGTCAATCCCGACCCCACTGCCGAGCAACTCGCGGACATTGCGATCTCGTCTGCAGAGACGGCCATTCAGTTCAACATTGAGCCTCGCATCGCAATGCTCTCGTACTCGACGGGCGAATCCGGTACGGGTTCAGACGTCGACAAGGTGCGCGAGGCGACCCGCCTTGTCAGGGAACGCCGCCCCGATCTCTTGATCGACGGTCCCATTCAATACGATGCCGCAGTCGAGCCCTCAGTGGCAAAGTCGAAGGCCCCCAATTCCCCCGTCGCAGGCAGGGCCACTGTGCTAATTTTCCCGGACCTGAACACGGGAAACAACACCTACAAGGCCGTGCAGCGAAGCGCGGGTGCCGTTGCGGTCGGGCCAGTTCTCCAGGGCCTTCGCAAGCCCGTGAACGACCTGAGCCGCGGCGCATTGGTTCAGGACATCGTCAATACCGTCGCCATCACAGCGATCCAGGCGCAGCAACTGACCGCGACAAACGCGGCGGAAGGATAACCCCGTGGCAGTGAACTACATCGGCTTGGCACTCGTCCTCAACTGCGGATCGAGTTCGGTCAAGTATCAGGTGGTCGACACCACCGTCGACGCGCCGCTGGCGTCAGGACTCGTCGAGCGCGTGACGGACCACGGGCTCGCGATCCGCGAGGTCATCAAAAGCCTGAGCGCTCCGGATTCGGGCGTCGACCTCACCCAGCTCACCGTTGTTGGACACCGCGTGCTGCACGGCGGCGAGGAATTCTCCGCCCCGACGATCATTGACGACGAGGTAGAGGGCAAAATCACCAGGCTGATTCCGCTCGGCCCACTGCACATGCCCGCGAACCTCGCGGGCATCGCTGCGGCCCGCGAGGCGTTCCCAAACAAACCTCACGTGGCCATCTTTGACACCGCGTACTTTCAGACGATGTCAGAGGCCGCATACACGTATGCGATTGACAGGGACATCGCCGCCGAGCACGCAATTCGCAAGTACGGCTTCCACGGCACCAGCTACGCGTACCTGTCCCACGAGGCCCCCCGCGTCATGGGCAAGCGTCCCGACGAGGTCAACATCATCGCCCTTCACCTTGGCAACGGAGCATCGGTGTGCGCAATGCGCGCAGGCCGCGCCATCGACACGTCGATGGGGCTCACCCCCCTCGCCGGTCTGGTCATGGGCACCAGGACGGGTGACATCGACCCAGCCGTCGCCTTCCACCTCGGGCGCAGCGCGGGCATGACTCTCGACGAGATTGACCACCTGTTCAATCGCCAGTCAGGAATGCTCGGACTCACCGGCTACTCGGACATGAGAGATGTGGAGACGGCCGCGGCAGAGGGTTCGCACGACGCCCAGCTCGGCCTCGAGATCTACTGCCGCCGCATCCGCGGCTATGTGGGCCAGTACTACGCACAGCTCGGCCACGTCGATGCCATCGTGTTTACCGCGGGTGTTGGCGAGAACTCCGACATAGTCAGGCTCCAGTCGCTTGTGGGATTGTCTGAGCTCGGCATCGTCATGGACCCTGAGCGAAACGCCGGTCGCAAGAAGCAAGCAACCCTTGTGAGCGCCGACGAATCCCGTGTTCAAGTGTGGGCGGTGCCGACAAATGAAGAGCGCGAGATCGCACTTCAGTCAATCGCCGCGGTTTCCTAAGAATCGTCGTCCCCACCAAGGCGCGCCACATGTCTGTGCCCGTTGGTCGACCGCCGCGTGTCACGCCCAATCTGGGGGCACCCGAATTGGGGGCTTGACAGAATATGCGAGGTGCGCAAACACTCAAAGTACCGCTCGATGGTGATGAGGCAGGGCGGACTTCAGTGTTCCTCACACCCGCGGCCTCCGGGTCGATAGGGATAGCGGGTGAGGAAGGCAACGCCAGGAGGGCGTCTGCCACTCACGCCGGTAACCGACGTGGAGGCCAGGATGGCAACAACATCGAGTTGGGTGGCGCACGCATCACGCGAGCCAAGTTCAGGCATGATCGTGGCGCTGCACGAATGGATCGACGATTCCGTTCGCCTCGCCACCGCCACGCCTGGCTCATGCCCCTTCCTGGCCGACGCTGTCTTCGCGGGCATTGTTGCCCACACCGACCGCGCGCTCCACAAGCGGCGCCAGCGTCCCACGTTCTTGTCATCGAAGCCTTGCGGCCTCACCGTCCTGGCGGGTCACGGCTTGCGGCCGATGTGCGACGTCATCGCGCACGACGAGTACGGGCCCGAGGACCTACTGGTGGAACACACTGGAGGGACATCGACGCTCGCAGAGGCCATCGCGCGCGCAGCAAGCGCCGAGAGATCGGCCCTCGTCCCGGTGTTCACCGAATCTGAGTTCATGGATGCGGACCTCTTTCACCTGCACACGTCAAGACTCCTCGACCCGCGATACAGCGGCGTCGTCATTCCCTTCATGATCGTTCCCGGCGGCCAAACTGGGCGGGATGCGCAGGACCGCGAGGAAGTGGTGCGGGCGTCTGGCTTCACGAGCTATACGTTCGAGTGCGATTGGGAGGACTTCACGCTCGAGGATCACGCCCGGCTCGCGCTACTGATGGAGGACGTGCTGGACGAGATCATTCAAATTAAGGCGGATGCAGAGGCGCGAGTATTGAGATTCCAGCCGTTGTGGCCACTCGTCGAGATGCGCTCGACGACGCCTCTTGCGTGATCACGGCGCGCCGCCACTGCCCCTCGCGGCGTGTCGACCTCGCCACACATCTTTTGGGATGTGACGGATTCACTCGTATTGTGGGACCATTCCAGATCGCTTCGGTGCCTCCTAGAGTCCGCACCACGTCACGAGGGGGGCCCCGTTGAGCGCACCGATTTCGAGTTGGGTCGCACACGCGAACCGAGAACCTTCCGACGTCCTCTTGGACGTCATGGATTCGTGGTTGACGCAGGGCGCATTGAGCGAAGGCGAGTTGGACTCGTGCCCGTGGATGCACAGCGAACTGCACCGGCTCATCCTCGTGCATGTCGACCGCGCCGCGCATAAGCGCAGGCACATGCCCACGTTCGTGAGCACCACTGCGTGCGATCTGGATAGCCACGGCCGGGGCCCCATGTCCATGATCGTGAGGGATGACGCTTACGACGCGCAACCGCTTTCGGTGGTCCATTCGCATCCAGAGACTGCGCTGGAGCACGCGATCAGTCTCGTCAAGGAACGCGACTTCGCGCTCGCCGTCGCGGTGGTATCCGAGGCCGAGTTTGAGGATCCCGACCGGTTCGATTCACATCGAGGAGTGCTCTTGTCGCCGTTGCGCGACGGCGTGGTCCTGTCGGTCATTCACGCGCCGCTTCACGCCAAGGAGAACCTTGACGACGAGATTGCCAGGGAAGATCTGCTGAGGGCGGCTGGCTACGCCGCATACACCCTCGACCTTGCGCGAGACGAGGACGCGCGCCACTTGCACAAGCGCATGGCCGCGCTTCTCGAGGACATCTTCGACGAGATCACACAAATCAAGGCGGACGCCGCCGCGAGGATTCTGTCGAGCAACCCCCTGTGGCCCGCCCTCGTAGTGAGAACGTCGCCCGAGTGGCGTGCCAAACACGGCGAACCGTTGATCACCGGAGAGGTGCCAATCCTCGGCGCAAACTAGGCTCTCCGCACACGTCTACTCTTGACCCGTGGCACACCTGGTCGGAGCGGAAAACATAGGAGTCGACTACGGCACAGGAACCGTGCTCGACGCGGTGACACTCGGCCTGGAAGACGGCGACCGCATTGGCGTCGTTGGCGCGAATGGCGCGGGAAAGTCCACCCTCACTCGTTGCCTTGCCGGTCTCGAAACTCCGCACACGGGTCGCATCACGCGCGCCAGCGGGGTACGCATCGGCGTCGTTGACCAAGGCGATCAGTTCGCTCACGGCTCGACGGTGCTCCAGGCGATTGTGGGAGACGCCGACACTCACGAGTGGGCAGGCGATCCTCGTGTGCGCGACATCATGTCTGGCCTCGTTCCCGACCTTGCGGCCGATGCCTTTGTCTCGAGCCTGTCGGGTGGGCAGCGGCGCAGGGTCGCCTTGGCTCGCGCGCTCGTTGCCGACGACGACGTGTTGGTGCTCGACGAACCCACCAACCACCTGGATGTCGATGGCGTCGCGTGGCTGGCTGAGCATCTCAAGCGCAGGTGGACCGTCACCAAGGGCGCGCTGGTTGTCGTCACACACGACAGGTGGTTCCTGGACGAGGTCACCACGGCCACGTGGGAAGTAGTGGATTCAGGTGTGGAGCAGTACGAGGGCGGATACGCCGAGTACATCCTGCAGCGCCTGGAGCGCAACCGCATTGCCTCCGTCACGGAGTCACGCCGCCAAAACTTGCTGCGCAAGGAACTCGCCTGGCTACACCGAGGCGCGAAGGCGCGCAGCACCAAGCCCAAGTTCCGCGTCGACGCGGCCAACGAACTCATCGCAGACGTTCCCGTGCTGCGCGACCCCATCAAGCTTCAACGCATGGCCGCGTCCCGCCTGGGCAAGGTCGTGGTGAGCGTCATGAACGCGCACGTCACGTACCCCTCGCCCGCAGGCGACAAGGAGGTGTTGCGCGACATCACGTGGCTCATCGGGCCCGGGGAGCGCACTGGCATCCTGGGCGCGAACGGCGCTGGAAAGTCAACCCTGCTCAAGCTCATCACTGGCGAGCTCGAGCCGACGCAGGGGTACGTAAAGCGCGGCACGACCGTGAGGGTCGCATCGCTGTCACAACACCTGGTTGAGCTTGATGAGTGGGCAGGCCAGCGCGTTGCCACCGTGCTGAAGCAATACACATCCGTCAAGCTGGCCGACGGCACGGAGTTGACTCCGGGCCAATTGCTCGAGCGCGTCGGCTTCGAGACATCCCAGCTGAAGACCGTCGTTGGCGCCCTGTCTGGTGGCCAGCGTCGGCGCCTGCAACTGCTCGTCGTGCTGTTGAGCGAGCCCAATGTGCTCGTGCTCGACGAGCCGACAAACGACCTCGATACCGACATGCTCGCTTCGCTTGAGGACCTTCTCGACTCGTGGCCAGGCACCCTCATCGTGGTGTCACACGACAGGTACCTCATGGAGCGTGTCACCGATCAGCAATATGCGGTGATCGATGGCGCGCTGCGTCACCTGCCCGGCGGGGTTGACGAATACATCGCCATCGCGCGCGGGCGCACGGGGACCGGCGGCGGCGTGGGGACGTTTGGGCCCGAGTCCGTGGCCGATGCAGGCGGAGGAGCCTCGCCCGCGGCCGCAGACGCGCGTCCAGCATCCGAGGGCGGTCTGGATGCGGCCGACCTCAGGTCCACGCAAAAGGAAGTCGCCGCGGTCGAGAGGCGCCTCAAAAAGATCCTGCAGCAGAAGGCAGAGCTGAACGCCAAGATGTCCTCCCACGACCCCGCGGACTACACGGGCCTGGCCGCGCTCGCGGAGAGGCTGCCGGTGCTCGACGCCGAGGCCGCGCAGCTCGAGGATCGCTGGCTCGACCTTACGGACCTCCTGGGCTGACGCCTCCCTCCAGGGACCACTCACGCCGCCTCATCGCGAACTCACGCACAAACCCTGTGGATAGAACGTCCTAGTAGAGGACCTTTTGCCTGTCGCAATTAGTTGCTGCGTGCAATGCTGGACGCACCCAAAGAGAATCGAGAACACCGTGTCGCCCCACCCCTGGGCCTACCGCTCCACAGAGTCGACATCCACAGAAGATGTCGCGGCAATCGACCGCTGGTGGCGTACCACCAACTACATGAGTGTCGGCCAGATCTACCTCCTCGACAACCCGCTACTGCGCGAGCCGCTTCACCGCGACCACGTCAAGCCACGCCTGGTTGGACACTGGGGAACCACCCCCGGCCTGAACTTCATCTATGCGCACCTCAACCGCATGATCAAGGCGCGCAAGCAGCCCACGATGTACATCATCGGCCCGGGACATGGTGGCCCCGGCATGGTCGCTTCGAGCTTCCTCGACGGCACCTACACCGCGACGTATCCCGACATCTCGAACGACGAGGCAGGCCTCAAGCGCCTGTTCAAGCAGTTCTCTTTCCCCGGCGGGATCCCCTCTCACGTGGCTCCCGAGACTCCGGGCTCGATCCACGAGGGCGGAGAGCTCGGCTACGCGCTTTCGCACGCCTACGGAGCAGCATTCGACAACCCCGACCTGCTGGTCGCCGCGGTCGTCGGTGACGGCGAGGCCGAAACGGGCCCTCTCGCCACCAGCTGGCACTCGAACAAGTTCATCAACCCTGCCACCGACGGCGTTGTGTTGCCGATCCTGCACCTCAACGGGTACAAGATCGCCAACCCCACCGTGCTCGCGCGCATCTCCGAGGACGAGCTCAACAGCCTCATGCGCGGATACGGTCACAAGCCGCACACGTTTGTTGGTGGCTTTGACGACGAATCGCCAGAGTCGTTCCACGCCCGGTTCGCCGAGGTGCTCGATACCGTCATGGACGAGATCGCCGCCATCAAGGAAGAGGCCGTGCGCAACCCCGATATGGAACGCCCGATGTGGCCCATGATCATCATGCGCACCCCCAAGGGCTGGACGTGCCCACCCAAGATCGACGGCAAGATCACCGAGGGCTCATGGCGGTCTCATCAGGTGCCCCTCGCCTCCGCGAGGGATACCGACGAGCACTTGCACATCCTCGAGGACTGGATGAAGTCCTACCGACCGGAGGAGCTGTTCGACGAGGCGGGTGCGCCTCTCAAGGAGGTCACCTCGCTGGCTCCCAAGGGAGACCTGCGCATGTCGGCGCGTCCCGAGGCCAACGGGGGCCTGCTGCTGCAGGACCTCGTGCTGCCCGATTTCCGCAAGTACGCTGTCGACGTGCCAGCTCCCGGGGCGGGCCAGGCGGAGGCCACTCGCGTCTTGGGTGCCTACTTCAAGGGCGTCATGGCGGCCAACAAGGACAACTTCCGCATCTTCGCCCCCGACGAGCTCGCATCCAACCGCCTCCAGGCGGTGCTCGACGTGACGAACAAGGTGTGGAACGCGCGCAGTGACTTCGACGACGAGCACATGGGCCACGAGGGCCGTGTGGTCGAGATGCTGTCGGAGCACCAGTGCCAGGGTTGGCTTGAGGGCTATTTGCTCACCGGGCGCCACGGCGTGTTCACGTCCTACGAGGCGTTCATCCACTTGGTCGACTCGATGTTCAACCAGCACGCCAAATGGCTCAAGGTGTCTCGCGAGTTGCCGTGGCGTCGTCCCGTCGCGTCGCTCAACTACCTGCTGAGCTCGCACGTGTGGCGCCAGGACCACAACGGCTTCAGCCACCAAGACCCTGGCTTCATTGACCATGTGGTCAACAAGAAGGCCGAAGTCGTCAGGGTGTACCTGCCGCCGGATGCCAACACGCTGTTGTCGATCTACGACCACTGCTTGCGTTCGCGCAACTACGTCAACGTTGTTGTGGCAGGCAAGCAGCCCCAGGCGTCGTGGCTCACGATGGACCAGGCGATCGACCACTGCACCCGCGGCATCGGCATCTGGGACTTCGCGTCCAACGTGCCGCAGGGCGAGGAGCCCGACGTGGTCATGGCCGCCGCGGGCGACGTGCCCACGCTCGAGATCCTGGCCGCGATCGACATCATCCGCCAGGAGCTCCCCGAGCTCAAGGTGCGCATGATCAACGTGGTCGACCTCATGCGACTGCAGCCCGAGAAGGAGCACCCGCACGGCCTGTCCGACAGGGAGTTCGACCAGCTGTTCACCACGGACAAGCCGATCATCTTCAATTACCACGGCTACCCGTGGCTCATCCACCGCCTCACGTACCGCAGGACTGGCCACCCCAACCTGCACGTCCGTGGGTACAAGGAGGAGGGCACCACGACCACGCCGTTCGACATCGCGATGATGAACGACATCGACAGGTATCACTTGGTGATGGACGTCATCGACCGGGTTCCCGGCCTGGGCACACGCGCTGCGTCGCTGCGTCAGAAGCTGTTCGACATGCGCCTTGCGGCCCGCCGCTACGCGCGTGAGCACGGTGAGGACCAGCCCGAGGTTGCCGACTGGGTGTGGCCCGATGCCCGTGAGGTTGCGGGCACCAAGGTCGCCGCGACCGTCGCCACTGGTGGCGACAACGAGTAGGTCTTTCCCCTCCTGAGATAGCACCGAGGCCCCGTCTCTCCCATAGGAGATGGGGCTTCGGTGCATCCGGGTTCCTCCCACCCGCTCTCTACCATCAAATGGCTGCGTTTGTACAGGTTTTCGGCGCCAATCTCCCGCCAATGGCGCAATTCACGCCGACCGACGCTTGGGTCGCACCGACGCTTGGGTCGCACCGACGCCGCCGGGTACACATGGACCGCCTTGCCGACTTGGGTTCCCCCGCGGAATGCGGCTGCCCACCACCCGGTATGTCATCGCAGCGCGTAAGTGGGCTTGAGCGCCGACTGACGTGCACCGAGCTCCGGGAAGTGGTCACCAGCGCCGCATCTGGTGTTGCGGTCGGGATCGCGCGGCCGTGCGGAGCGGCCGCGAGCATGGCACTTGCCTGCGCGTCGACCTACGCGTCGGGCGTCCACTCGAGGATGTCGCCCGGTTGGCAGTCGAGCACCCTGCAGATTGATTCGAGCGTCGTGAAACGAATCGCCTTCGCTCGACCGTTCTTGAGCACCGCGACGTTGGCAGGAGTGATGCCCACGGCGTCGGCGAAGTCCGCCACCGACATTTTGCGCTTGGCGAGCATCACGTCGATCGAGACGACGATGCCCATCAGACGACCTCGTCGAGCTCGGCCTTGTGTTGCACCGCGGTCGCGAGAAGGTCGCGCATCACCATCAGGATGAGCGTGACAGCGCCCACGCCGACCGTTGCGACCATCAAGCTCAAGGTCGCCGGGCCCAGGTCCTCGAAGAAGGTGGCTTCTATGGCCACGATGGCCACCAGAGCGGTGGCCACAATCGCGGATCTCACCATGAGCGTGACCCACCTGAGTGCCGACGCATCGAAGATCCTCCCCCGTTGGACCATTCCCGCAAGCCGCCACGTGGCCACGAGAATCACCTCGGCGCAGGCACCGGCTCCGATTGCCAGGACCGCGTAAGGGATGGCGAGGTAGGACACCTCGGGGAAGGCCTGGGCATTCTCGAACGCGGCGAAAGGAATGAAGATCGCCTCAACGATCAGGCCGCCCGCGAAGAGCACCGCGATCAACACCCTCAGCAGGGTCAGCATGAGTTTGTTCATGAATCGATTATCGATAGATACCTATCGTCTGTCAATACCTGATTGCCCGCTCAGGCCCACGAGCGCCTTCGCCAGCCTTCTTGCCCTCGTCTCGGGGGTCGCCGCCGTCATGAGGGGGTGCAGGATGCTGTAGCGCTGGGCCCTCGTGAGGGCCGCGAAGTTCGCCGCCAGAGCCGGGTCCGCCGCGAGCGCCACAGCGAGGTCATCGGGCACGAGCGCGTTGGCCGAACCCTCGTACGCGCGCTCCCACCGGCCGTCCGCGCGGGCCTTGGACACCTCGACAAGCCCCCGTGCGCGCATGCGACCCTCCGCCTCGAGCCGCGCGATGTGCTCGACATTGCGGGCCGACCACACGGATCTCGACCGGCGAGGAGTAAATCGCTGCACGAAAGTCAACGCGTCGAGGCTGCCCTTCTGGCCGTCGATCCAGCCGCTGCACAGCGCCTCGTCGAGCGCCTGGGCGTACGTCAGTGACGTCGGGTCCGTCACGCCCTTCTTGGCAAGCACCAGCCAAACGCCATCGGATGCCTCCCCGTTGGCGCTGAGCCACGCGCTCCACGCGCGGGCATCGGCAACGCACAATTCGTCCGGCATCGTCATGGAGCCATCGTAGGGAGACGCTGTGACAGGCGTGCGGCGCGCGCCGGCGCCGCGAATCGTCCAGGTGCCCTCATTTATGGGGGCACCTGGACGATGAGGCATGTGAATACTTCGATGTGGCGACTCCAGGACAAAGGTGCAAGATGCGCAAGGCCCTCCCCACGCTCGGAACGAGTTTGCGGCTCCAGCTAGTGGCGTTCGGCGCGCTCGCTGTGCTCGCCACGTCGATTGCCCTGACGGCCGTGGGTGCGGCTCAGGCGAACCAGCTCGCGGACCAGGCGGGCAAGGACGTGGAGAAACTCACCGCCGAGTCGATGGCACAAACCGCCAAGTCCGCCCGAGCGCTCGTGTCTACCCAAGTGGACACGGTGACGACGCGCATGGAGTCCGAGCTCGCCGTTGCCCAGCAGACGCTGGCCAGCCTCGGACCCATTACCGAGGGTGACCCACTGACGTGGGACGCCAAGAACCAGACCACAGGTGACGTCACCACGATCGAATTGCCGCGCATGATCATCGGCGGCGCGGACATCGGCCAAGTGGCCGACCTCGCAACCCCGGTTCCCGTGGTGGACCAGGTCACCCAACTCTTGGGTGCGGCCACCACCGTGTTCCAGCGGATGAACGACGCGGGCGACATGCTCCGCGTCGCCACCACCGTCAAGAACGCCGATGGCGCGCGCGCGATCGGCACCTTCATCGCCGCCTCGGGCGCCGACGGCGCGCCCAACGCCGTGGTGGCAGCCCTGATGTCCGGAAAGCCGTTCTACGGAACGGCGACCGTCGTGGGGCAGCCGTACGTCACCGCTTACGCCCCCATCATGGACGGCGGCGACGTCATCGGCGCCATCTTCGTGGGACTGCCGCAATCCGAGGTCGTCGCGCCGCTTCTTGAGGCCCTGTCAGCGGTCACGGTGGGCAACAGCGGTTACGTGACGGTCGCGTCGGATGCGGGCAACTGGATCGTTCCTCCGCCAGGCGTCGACGCGGGCAGCGCGGCCGACGCGGCGTATTCGCAGCGCCTGATCGACGCGGGTGCCGCCCTCACCGATGCGGATGCTACCGCCACCGAGCGTGTCGCCCTCGACAGCGGCGGCGCGAGCGTCGAGATCATCCGCTACGCCCCGTGGGGCTGGACGATCGAGGCGTGGGGCTTCGACGCTGACCTGCAAGTCGTTCCTGACCACCTTGCGACGGGCACAAGGAACCTGACCCTGACGCTTCTCGCCGTGGGACTCACCGTCACCGCACTCGCGGTGGGCTACATCGTCTTCGCCTCCGGCCGGATCATGGCCCGAGTGGGACGCATTACCAACGCGCTGCGACGGGTTGCCGAAAATGACCTGTCCGTCGATGTCCATGGCGAGGGCCGCGACGAGATCGGTCGCATGGGCGAGGCGCTCGGCGCGACCATCATCGGTATGCGCACCGCGGTGAGTTCACTGCGAGCGGGTGCCGAGGCGGTGCGCGCCACCGCGGACCAGCTCAATGGCTCGAGCGACGCTCTTCAGGGAACGGCGGCGCAGACCGCCACCCGCGCAGGAAGCACGGCGGACACCGCGACGGCGATGAACCACGAGGTGCAATCGGTGACCGTCGCCATGACCGAGATGCGGGCCTCGATCGAGTCCGTCGCACGCGATGTCCATTCCGCGTCAACGGAGTCCCGCGTCGCGGTAGGTATCACCACGGAGGCCTCAGCGACCGCCGAGAGGCTTGGCGACTCATCGTCGCGCATCGCCGAGGTGTTGAAGGCGATCACCGCCATCGCCGCGCAGACCAACCTCTTGGCCCTGAACGCGACCATCGAGGCCGCGAGGGCTGGCGAGTCTGGCAAGGGCTTCGCGGTCGTTGCCAGCGAGGTGAAGAACCTCGCTCAACAGACCGCGGAGGCGATCGCCACGATCCGCCCCGTCCTTGAAGATGTCGCGACCGATTCCGCCGATGTGCGAGCAGCCATCGAGCGCCTTGGCACCTCGATCGCCCTCGTGGACGAGCACCAGTCGTCGATCTCGGCCGTGATCGAAGAACAAACCGCCACCACTACCGAGATCGAACGCAACCTCATCGTTGCCGCCGATGGCGCCACGGACATCGCCGACGCAGCTCACGTCTTGTCGGACTCTGCCCAGGACGCCCAACGCAGCGCGACCGAGGTCGGAGGAGTTGTCGCCGACTTGGCACAGATCGCCGCCACGCTGGCGACAGGGGTGCAGCAGTTCACGCTTGCATAGGCTCTCCCGGTAGACGTGGCTGTGCCTCACATCTAGCGCACGGTCCTGAGACCACCCACCACCCTGTGGAACCTTTGGGGTGACGGTCCCGGGTCCCCCGGCGTTATCCTCGCAACACGATCTAATTCTGGGCGAGCATGGAGGCACGCGTGGCCGAGAGGGACATCCCCATCGCGGGTATGACGTGCGCCGCTTGCGAGGACACCGTCGCGGCCGCGTTTGTCGCGATTCCGGGAGTCGACTCCGCAGCCGCATCGGCGCGCACCGGCATCGTGCGCCTCGTCGGCGAGTCGCTGCCCACTCAAGAAGCGTTGACGGCCGCACTCGCGGGTACTCCCTATCGCGTCGGCACTCGACCATGGTTTGCACGCGAGCTCTCAGTGTGGCAAGACGTCGGGCTCGGCGCCGTCGCGGTGGCAGTCCTGCTGTTCGCGATCTCGGTGTGGAATCCGGGTTCGCGGATTGGGGGCCTGGATTCGGGGCTCACCGTCGGCACGGCGCTCGTGGTCCTTGGCCTGGGCGTCGCGGCATCGCTGTCGACCTGCATGGCCTTGGTGGGAGGCCTGGTTCTGTCGCTTTCAGCGTCAGCGCGCGCCTCGTCCTCCCGTCGAGCCGATGCTGTGACAACGCAAGCGGTGTTCAACGCGGGTCGCGTCGTGGGCTTTGGTGCCCTGGGGGCAGTCGCTGGATGGATCGGCCAGGCGATTGCGCTGCGAGGCCTCGCACTCGCGATCGTGATGGTGGCCGTGGCCGCCGCGACCGCGATCCTTGGCATTCGCCTGACGGGGGCCTCACCCCGGATTGCCGCCTGGCAGGTCACGCTGCCGTCGTCGTGGGCGCGGTGGGCTAGGAAGGCGCACGGGGGTGCCGACGCCGATTTCCCTGGCGCTCCAGCCAGCGGGTGGCCTCACGCCCGCGCTGCGAGCCTGGGAGCGGCCACGTTCTTTCTCCCCTGCGGCTTCACTCAAGTGGTGCAATTGCTCGCGTTGTCATCGGGAAGCCCGCTTACCGGCGGCGTCCTCATGGCGCTTTTCGCCGTCGGCACTACTCCAGGTCTCTTCGCGTTGGGCGTGGCCGCGGCGTCGGCGCGCGAGTCCGCGACGCGACGTCCGTTGCGAGTGGTCGGAGTCATCGTCATAGCCTTCGCGGGTGTCACGGGCTTGGGCGGCCTCACGGGCACGGGATTGCTCGCGCCGCATCCGCAGGTGACCGCCACCGAGCGGACCGACAACGTCGTTGACGTTGACGGCAGCCAGGTCGTGACCACCAGGGTGGGCCTCAAGGGCTACTTTCCCGCCGACGCGGTGGTCTATGTGAACGAGCCAGTCACGTGGGTTTTGGAGCCGGTGGGCGCCGGTTGCGCCAACCTCGTCGAGGCGGATGCACTGGGGCTAGGGGAACTCAACGCCATCTTCGACACGGTGAGGTCCACGTTCACCCTCACCAAGACGGGCACCTATCAGTACCACTGCGCCATGGGAATGTACTCGGGGACGGTCACCGCGATCGAACGCGCCGGCGGCTAGGGCGTTGCGCGGGATGCATGCTCGCTGGTCCGAATCGGGCCACCGTGAACACTTCGGCCACCGTGGGCGGTACGAATCAAGCCACTTGCGGCGGATCGGTGCCCAAAAGCGGTACCGATGAAGCCACTCGCTGACGCGAGGCCTCGGCGAGCGCTTGGGGCTGGCCGCGAACGGCTCAGCCGCCTTGGTAGGGGCTCACCACCACGTCGACGCGCTGGAACTCCTTGAGTTCCGAATACCCCGTCGTCGCCATCGAGCGGCGCAAAGCGCCCATCAGGTTGGTCGTGCCGTCGGCGACCGTGCCAGGGCCAAAGAGGATCTCGTCGAGCGGCGCCACCGTGCCAACGTGAACGCGCTCGCCGCGTGGCAGCTCGAGGTGGTGCGCCTCTGGGCCCCAGTGGTAACCGCCGCCAGGAGCCTCCTCGGCGCGAGCGAGGGCCGCGCCCAGCATGAACGCGTCGGCGCCGCACGCGATTGCCTTGACCATGTCGCCCGATCTGCCAAGGCCGCCATCCGCGATCACGTGGACGTAGCGTCCGCCCGATTCGTCGAGGTAGTCGCGACGGGCCGCGGCAACATCGGCCACGGCGGTCGCCATCGGAGCGTGGATGCCAAGCGACGTGCGCGTCGTCAACGCGGCGCCGCCACCAAAGCCGACGAGCACGCCCGCCGCTCCGGTGCGCATGAGGTGCAGGGCGGCTTGATACGTCGACGCGCCGCCGACGATCACAGGCACGTCCAGGTCGTAGATGAACTTCTTGAGGTTGAGGGGCTCGCCCTCTGCGGACACGTGCTCTGCGGACACCGTGGTGCCGCGGATGACAAAGAGGTCGACGCCAGCCTTCAGCACCGTCTGGTACAGCTCCTGGGTGCGGTGTGGGGACAGCGCACCCGCGACGGTGACTCCAGCGGCACGAATCTCACCAAGGCGGGCCGAAATGAGTTCGGGCTTGACCGGCTCACGATAAATCTCTTGCATACGCGCGGTCGCCGCCTCGCGCGGAAGCGACGCGATCTCCGCGAGCTGAGCCGCAGGGTCGTCATACCGCGTCCACAGGCCCTCAAGGTCGAGCACCCCAAGCCCACCCGCCTTGCCCAAAGCAATTGCGGTCGCCGGCGACATCACGGAGTCCATGGGCGCCGCGAGCACCGGAATCTCGAAACGGAACGCATCAATCTGCC
>JAYTGI010000101.1:0-6405 GCA_043733605.1 Demequina sp.
GCACGGGTGGCGTGGGCGAATGCGGTGCGCGTGGCGGAGGCGCGCATCGCGAGGGGGCTCGATCTGTCGGTGCCCGTGCTCGTCGCCCGCTCGGACTCATCGGGGCCGGACAACGCCGCCAATCCGCTGCTCGATTCCCAGGACACTGTCCTTGACGTCACTCAAATCGCGTTCATGGCCCCCCTGCTCGGCGACCGGGTCACCGAGCTCGTGATTGCAGGTGGCGTCCATGAATTGAGCCTTTCGCGGGATGAGCCGCGAGCGGCCTACCTCCGCGGCGTCTTCTCTTGGCTCGATAGTCTTTCGGCATGACCACTCACGGCTACTTTGACACCGGCGGGACCGTGGCCGCGCTCGCGCACAGGGGCTTCTCTCTCGACACGCTTGAGAACTCCATGGCGGCCTTTAGGGCCGCCGTTGACCTGGGGTTTCGCTACGTCGAGACCGACGCTCACGGCACCAAGGACGGCAGGGCCGTCGCCCTTCACGATGCCTCCCTTGATCGCACAACCGACGGTCACGGCGAGGTTGCCAACCTCAACTGGAGTGAGGTCAAGAGCGCGAAGATCGGCGGAGTCGAGCCGGTGCCGTTGCTTGAGGACCTGCTCGGCACGTGGCCCACCCTGCGAGTGAACATCGACGTGAAGGGACCGTCTGGTATCGCCGCCGTCGCGGACGCGATAGAGCGAACTGGCGCGCACGACAGGGTGTGCATCGCGTCATTCTCGACCGCCAGGAGAGAGGCAACCGTCGCGCTGCTCAGCAAGCCCGTCGCGACATCGGCCGGTACCCGTGAAGCCGTCGCGTTCTTTGCGGGTGGGTTGCTTGGCGCAAACATGGCCGCGCCGCTCGTCTTAGTCGACGCGGTGCAAGTTCCCGTCCGGCTTGGGGTTGTGCCTATTCTGACGCCTCGCCACGTCGCTCTCGCCCATGCGGCAGGCAAACAGGTTCACGTGTGGACCATCAACGACAAGGCCGAGATGGAACGGCTCATCGCGATGGGAGTGGACGGCATCGTGAGCGACAGGGCGGACGTCCTAAAAAGTGTTCTGGTGAACATCGGACGGTGGGAGTGAGCGCGAGCCGGCCAATCATCGGCGTCACCAGCTACCTCGAGCGAGCCGCAATGGGTGTGTGGGACGTGCCCGCCGTCTTCTTGCCGACGTCCTATGTGAAACCGATCGTCGCTGCCGGCGCGAGCATCGTCGTTCTCCCTCCTCAAGAGGTGGACCCAACAACTCTGTCACGCATTCTTGATGGGATCGACGGCCTGTGCGTATCGGGTGGGTATGACGTCAACCCGGCCGCGTATGGCCAGTCGCCGCATCCCCAGACGGATGCCCCACGCGGCGAAAGGGACGCGTGGGAGTCGTCTCTTCTGGCCGGGGCCCTCAAAGCCAATATGCCGGTATTTGGCGTGTGCCGCGGTGCCCAGGTGCTCAACGTCCTGCGCGGCGGAACCCTTCACCAGCATCTTCCCGACGTGGTGGGCTCGTGGAGACATCAAGGCACCGACGGCGTCTTTGCGACGGTTCCCGTGAGCGTTGTCGAGGGCACTTTGCTCGCGACGCTCCACCCCATCGCGCGAGACGTCCCCGTCTATCACCACCAGGCGATCGATGTGCTTGGTGCGGGCCTTGTGGTGTCTGCCATCAGCGACGACGGCGTGATCGAGGCCATCGAGGACCCGTCGCTTGATTTCTGTGTCGCGACGCAATGGCATCCTGAACAGGATCCTGGCGCGGCGGGCCTCTACCAGGGCTTTGTTGCGGCCGCACTCGCGTATCGCACGTAGCGCTCCGCTGCCCCACCTCGTACGCCACTCCGTTTGGCCCAGAATGGATTTGCTCTACCTGCGGTATACTGACTAGTCAGTACACAACAGGGAGACCCCATGGCAACACCCCCGGACGGCGAAATGTTCACGACAGGCGCCGTCGCCATCTCGGCACCGCACCTCATCGACACCATGCCCGTTGTGGACACCGTGCCCGTTCTGGAGATTCTGGGCGCGACCGTACGTGGCGCCCGCGGCGCCGTCTTCGGCCCTCTCCACGCCACGTCGTCCGCGCCCATCACAATCGTTCTTGGCAATCGAGGCAGCGGCAGGACCTCACTTTTGCTCAGCGCGGCGGGACGCATGCGCATCGATCAGGGAACAATGAAGCTTTGCGGCATCGACGCTCGCACCCACGCCGCGCAGGTCAGGCGCCTTGCGGGGATCGCGGGCTTTGATGCGATCGATCTTCTCGAGAGCGGCGCTACCGTCGCGGAGTCCATCAGGGAACGCCTCACGTGGATCTCTCCGTGGTACCGACGTGTGCCACACCTCACCCAAGAGGGCGTGACGCGCGCACTGCGGCCGGCCTTTGGGAACCTCCCCGCGCCGGCCCCCAACCTGCTCGTTCGCGACTTGAGCGAAGCCCAAGAGCTGCTCGTGAGAATCTCACTTGCACTTTTGGAGATCCCTCGCGTGATTGTGGTCGACGACCTCGACGACGTGAAGGACCCGTCTGAGCGTGCCGCGGTCGCGGATCGTCTCACCGCCCTCACTCACGAAGGCAACCTCTTCATCCTCGGCAGCGCCGACGAGCGCGACCTGAGCCTCTTCTCCCCCGAATCCCGCGCCGTGGTGGCGCTGGACCGCTGAGACCCCGAACTGGATTCACATGTCTCTGTTTTCCCCAGGCACCGAACTGAAGCGCTTCCGCCAAGGCACCATGCCCAAGGTCGCCGTGGTCGTGCTGCTCTTTATCCCTCTCATCTATGGCGCCCTGTACTTGTGGGCCTTCTGGGCTCCCGACAAGCACATGGATGCCCTCCCGATCGCCCTCGTCAACGAGGACAAGGCCATCTCTCTGTCCGACGGCACCACTCTCGACGCGGGCGCCAACGTGGTCGACGAACTTCTGGCGGGGCGTGACCTTGGCTGGGAGGTCGTGAGCTCGGCCGACGCGGCCACGGGCGTGAACGACGGAAGCTACACGTTCGCCGTCACCATTCCCGCGGACTTCTCCGGCAGTCTGTCCTCGGTGGAGAGCGACAAGCCCACGGCCGGTCGCATTGAAGTGCAGTACAACGACACCAACAGCTTCCTCGCCACCACACTTGGACAACACGCGATGATCCAAGTGAGGGACGCAGTGGCCGCCACGACCACGCAGACCACGGCGACCACCATGCTTGTGGGGATTTCGACGCTCGCCGACGGCGTCCGCGAGGCTTCAGACGCCGCGAAACAGATCGATGTAGGCGCCACGAGCCTCGACTCCGGCCTTACCGACCTGAGCGATGGAGTCTCACAGCTCAGCGCAGGTGTAACCGACGCCGCGAGGGGGGGTCAGGATCTCGCGTCGGGCCTCGACGCGCTTCACACGGGCACGGTGGACCTCCGCGCGGGCCTTAGCGGGCTCTCACAAAAGACGTCCACCCTGAACTCGGACTCCACCGCGCTCGCATCGGGAGCGAGCCGGGTGTCGTCGGGCGTGTCCATTATCGCCACATTGGAGGCGACCTACCCGAGCATGACTCTCGCCCAACTCGAAGCGTCTCTCGAGGCAAACGGCGGCAGCCTCGCGGCGCTTTCCACAGGAGCCGCAGCGGTATCCGAGGGCGCTTCGACGCTTTCGACAAGCGCACCCGCACTCACCGACGCGATTTCGCGGCTGACGGCAGGCGCGAGCCAGGTCACGTCGGGAACTGCCACGGCGGAAAGGGGCGCGCACGACCTGAGCGAAGGACTCGACGCCCTCGCCGCCGGGGCGGCCGCTGCGGACTCGGGCGCGGCGACGGCGGCCGCAGGTGCGAACGATCTCGCCACGGGCACCACGACGTTTGCCAACAACCTTGCCGATAGCGCAGCCCTTGCGCCGACGTACACGTCGGAACAGATCGCGACCCTCTCGTCCGTGATTGCCACGCCCGTGGTGCTCGATGAAACCACGGCGAATGAGGTCCAGGGCTTCGGCGAGGGCTTCGCGCCGTTCTTCATCGCGCTCGCCACGTTCGTCGGCGCGCTCATCACGTGGCTCATCTTGCGGCCGCTTCCGCGCCGCCCTCTCGCGTCGAACGCGTCTGGTATTCGCACGGTCATGACCGGGTATATCCCTGCTGTGTTCATTGCGGCGGGCCAGGTGATGATCATGATGGCGGTCCTGGTTCTGGGCCTGGGCCTGAAGCCAGAACACCTCGTCGCTACCAGTTTGTTCGTGGCTCTCACGACGCTCGCGTTCCTCGCTCTGCAGCAGATGTTCATCATCCTGCTAGGCACCGCAGCCGGGCGTGTGGTGAGCCTCGTGTTGCTCATGCTTCAGCTCTCGTCGTCGGGCGGCACCTACCCGGTGGAGACGACGCCCCACTTCTTCTCCGCGATCCACCCATACATGCCCGCCACGTACGTGGTGGATGGGCTTAGGGCGCTCATGGGCGGCGGTGTCGACTCGCGCTTCTGGGTCGCGTTGGCCTTCATGACAGGATTGCTCGTGATCTCCCTCGCAGTGAGCGCGATCGCCACCGGACGTCAAAAGGTATGGACCATTGCTCGCCTGCACCCAGAGCTCACGGTGTAGCACCACCGTTCAACACCACCGGCGCATTCCAGAGGAGGAATCTATGGCTCGCACGTCAACCCGCGACGCGATCATGGCCGCCGCCGTCTCGGTTGCTGCGAGGCACGGAATCAGCGGATCGTCGATGGACGAGATCGCCGAGGAGGCAAGCGTCGCCAAGGGAAGCCTCTATTATCACTTTCCCTCCAAGGACGCGATCTTCGAGCATGTGCTCCAAGCGGGTTTCGACCGCCTGGCCGACGCCATCAGGGGTGCCCGCGTCGACGTGGTCGGCTTGGCCGCGTTGCGTGCAGTGACGGAGGCTACATTGGCGGTTCTCCAGCAGAACCCAGCACGCGCGAAGATCGTGGCCTCGGAGGTTTTCCGCACGGACAGGCCATGGGTCGACGCAATTGCGCCTGCCAGGTCCTCGATCGTGGTCCTCTACCGTGATGTGCTGAGGGAGGTGGCAAGGGAGTCCGGTCGCGCAGACGTGGCGGACACGATCACCGAGACGGCGGGGGCCGCGTTCTTTGGTGCCATCGCGGGCGCGGGCCTCGAATGGCTCCTGTTCCACCCAGAACAGCCCCTCGAAGCCGTCGCGGATCAGGTGCTGCTGCTCGCCATGCGCTGAAGACTTCAACCTCGCTGGAGTCAAGCTCGCGCTGTTACAAATTGTGAAGGCGTTGCGGGGTCCCAAATCGGTGCGCCGTGATCGACACGGCCTGCTCTTTAAGGAAAGGCAGCAGTTCGAGGTCAGCATTGGCGGTCACCTCTTCGGCAAAGACCGCCACCGAGGCCGTGCCGTGAACAGGAATTGATGCACTCCCGACCAGGCGGATCCTGCCGCCAGGTCGGGCCGCGGCGCGCGCGACGCAGGCCCCCCATGTTTCGACCCTCAAGCCGATGCCCTCGGCATCAAGTGCCTCCGAAAGGCCGCCGGGTAGGGCGACAGGAGACGACACGATGCCGGAGCCACCTGCGAGGAGCCGGGCCGCGCACACCCGGACCAGCGCCTCATCGCTGACGCCATCCCAACGAATGTGCGTGTCGGCCGGAAGGTACCTGAACAGGTTCTGCTCGCAATGCAGGTGGGAAGAGTCGGTCGCGACCCCGAAGCGTTCCTCCCAGGCACGGGCGTCAGCCGAGGCCGCGGTCCTCACCCACAAGGGCGCGCTGGCGGCGTCGAGCATCGAAAGGACCCCTCCAGCCGCCGGCTCGGCCTCGGGCAGGTTCGCCCTTGCCCACCCCGTAAGCGCGGTGAGGTAGTGTGGCCCGCCCGCCTTGAGCGAGGGTCCCACGACCGATCGTTTCCAGCCGCCGAAGGGCTGCCGCTGCACGATCGCGCCTGTGATACCCCTATTGACGTAGGCGTTGCCGGCCTCGACCCGCGCGAGCCACGATGCGATCTCCGTCTCGTCGAGAGAGTGGAGGCCTGCCGTGAGGCCGTAATCGACGGCGTTTTGGATCGCGAGGGCCTCGTCGAGAGTGCGGGCTGTCATCACGCCCAGCACGGGGCCGAAGCACTCCGTGAGGTGAAAGAACGAGCCAGTAGAGACCCCCGCCTTGAGGCCAGGCGTCCACGCCTTGCCCGTGTCATCGAGCCTGCGCGGCTCCACGATCCACCGCTCCCCCGGTTCGAGCATCGTAAGGGCCCTCTCAAGTTTGCCGTGCACGGGCTCCATCACAGGCCCCATCTGCGTGGTGGCCTCCGTCGCGGGGCCCGCCACGAGCGAGCGCACGGCGTCTTCGAGCTGAGCGAGAAACCGACGCGACGTGGCGATTGAGCCCACAGCGATCACGAGCGAGGCGGCCGAACACTTCTGCCCAGCGTGGCCGAATGCCGATGCGACCACGT
>JAYTGI010000102.1:0-6389 GCA_043733605.1 Demequina sp.
CCACTCGTGCTGGGTCCCGGCGCCTCAGTCGGCGATGGTGACCACCTGCGAGGTGGCATAGCACGCCCGGAAGGTGGCATCGGCTGAGTGGTCACCAGCGCCGACTGGGCGGCAGAGGCGCGCGCACGCTACACGCCGAGCAGCGCCTCTACGTCCGCTCGCAGCGCCGCCATGGCAGTCCCGGCGGCGGCCCGCGCCGCGGCCACACCGCCGGCACCCGAATCGCAGGCAACGACGGGCTCCATGACCTCGAGATATGCCTTGACCTTGGGCTCGGTCCCTGACGGGCGAATGATGACCCGTGCACCGGACGCGGCAGCGAGGTGCAGACCGTTCGTTGGCGGCAGGCCCGCGAAGCCCGCATTCATGTCATCCGTCGCCACCACGGGCGAGCCCGCCAGCAATGAAGGAGGCGCGGCAAGGAGTCGCGACATCAGCTCCGGTATCTGTGTCACGTTGTCAAAACGGGCAGACACCTGTGACGACAGGTACACGCCGTACTGGCGCGCGAGGTCGTCGATCGCGTCGGCCAGGGTGCGGCCGTCCGCCTTGAGCTCCGACACCATCTCCGCGATCATGACCGCGGTCGAAACTCCGTCCTTGTCCAGCACCAGTTCGGGGGCGACGCAATAGCCGAGCGCCTCTTCGTAGCCGTACGCCAGGCCAGGCGCGCGCGCGATCCACTTGAAGCCAGTCAGCGTGCTCGCGTGCTCAAGCCCATGGTGCTTTGCAATCGCCGCGAGTTGCTGGGACGAGACGATCGAATTGACAAGCGTCGCGCCGGGCGTGCCCGCGAGGCGCAACCCCGCCGCCTCGCCCAGGAGCGAGCCGACAACGTCGCCGTGGAGCATTCGCCAGTCGCCGTCGATGACGGTGGCGACGGCGCAGCGGTCCGTGTCGGGGTCGTTCGCGATGACTACGTCGGCGTCGATCGTGATGGCGAGCTTCAGGGCCAAGTCGATCGCGCCGGGCTCCTCGGGATTGGGGAAGGCCACAGTGGGGAAGTCGGGGTCGGGCTCGGCTTGCTCGGGCACGGACGTGAGGTCCGTGAAGCGCGCGCGGCTCAGCGCGTTGTGCACCGTCGCGTCGCCGACGCCATGGATGGGGGTCAGGACAACGCGCAGAGCTGCACGCCGCTGGCCGATATCTTCGTCGGCCACCGGCACCAACGCAGCCACCTTGGCCGCATACTCGTCGACGATGCTGGGGGAGAGCACCTCCCAGCCGGACTCGGCGCGGGGGACGCTTGATACGGAACTGACCGCGTCGATCAGCGCGGCAATCCCGGCATCGTGCGGCGGAACGATCTGCGCGCCCGCGGCCTCCGGCGTGATTGATGCGCCCAGGTAGACCTTGTAGCCGTTGTCCCACGCGGGATTGTGCGAGGCGGTGACCATGACGCCTGCGTCGGCGCCAAGTGCGCGCACCGCATAGGCCAGCAAGGGTGTGGGAAGCGCGGAGGGCAGCAGCAGCGCCCGATGCCCGGCAGCGACGGCCACCGCGACGGTGTCTAGGGCGAAGTCGTGCGAGCGGTACCGCGCGTCGTAGCCCACCACGATCGTGCCAGCGTGGCCCAGCCTTGCGGCCATGTACGAAGACAGCCCGGAGGCCGCGCGGATCACCACGGCACGGTTCATACGGTTGGGTCCGGCGCCAATGCGCCCGCGCAGGCCCGCGGTGCCGAACTGCAGCAGTCCCGAGAAGCGGTCCTCAAGATCGACCATCGCACCTGGTGTCTTAGCAATGACGGCGTTGACCACGGATTCGAGTTCGGCCTTGGTCGCGGCGTCGGGGTCATCGGAGAGCCACGTGAGTGCGAGACGAAGGAGGCCGTCGGGTTCGGTCATCACATCTTCCCAACGACATCCGCGAGAAGGCGCGAGATGCGCGGCCCCGCGTCGCGACCGGCGTCGAGAACTTCTTGGTGGTTGAGGTGCTCGCCGCCGATGCCTGCGCCAAGGTTGGTCACGAGCGACAGCCCGAGAATCTCCATCCCTGCGGCGCGGGCCGCGATCGCCTCAAGAGCGGTCGACATGCCGACCAGGTGAGCTCCCCACGCGGCCGCCATCCGTACCTCGGCTGGCGTCTCGTATTGAGGGCCCGTGAACTGGATGTAGACACCCTCTGGAAGCGTGGGGTCCACCTCGCGCGCGAGAGCGCGTAAGCGAGACGAGTACAGGTCAACCAGGTCGACGAAGGTCGCTCCCTCAAGCGGTGTGGCGCCGGTGTAGTTGATGTGGTCGGAGATGAGGACAACGGAGCCAGGTCCCACCTCGGGCCGCGTTGATCCGCAGCCGTTCGTCAGCACCAATTGCGTGCAACCCGTGGCGGCGGCCATGCGCACCGCGTGGGCCACCTTGGCGGCGCTGCGCACCTGGTAGTAGTGCTGGCGTGCACCCAAGACGAGCACGTGGCGGCCGTCTGCCAAACGAAGCGAGCGCAATAGCGGGCTGTGCCCTGGAACTACGTGGGCATCGAAGCCGGGCACCTCCGCCGCAGGTACGGCTGCGACCTCTTCGCCGATGAGTTCGGCTGCCCCTCCCCACCCGGACCCCAGGACCAGTGCGATCTCGTGGTGAGCAACTCCTGAACGGGTCGCGAGAAATTCTGCGGCCTCCGCGGCCAGCGCTTGAGCGGTCATACTGCGAGCCTAATGCGCGCTAGGGCCGTGACGCGCGGTGTCAATGGCGCTGTCGGAGGGTCACCAATGCCGCGATGGGCGGTATGTGGAGTCCGCGAGATGCGCGCCAAAACGTCAGCAATTCGGATGAAACTGCCCTGCCAACTTCGACTCGCGCCGCAATGGGCACCAGTGTGGCCCCGCGAGACCAAACGGAAAGGGCGTGTACGAACTCGCGACCGTCTTCAACGAGATGGACGCCAACCAGGCCTGCAACTCTGCGGCACGATGTCGCAGGCAGGCAGGCAGGCAGGCAGGCAGGCAGGCAGGCAGGCAGGCAGGCAGGCAGGCGCGCTCGAGCGAGTGGACTGGGACCCGTGACCCGTGACCCGTGACCCGCAGGCTCTTCCTCGATCCCTCCACTGTCAAGCGCGGCGCAAGCCTCCCTGAGGGGGGCGCAACTGCGATGTAGGTGATGAATCCCGCCACTCTTCACTCAGAGCCAAGCGTGCTCGACCACTCAAGAAGCCACCAGTTTTCGCCCATGTGGTTCTGTGAGAGCCAACCTAAGCGCGATGGCGGCGATTTCGGCGGAGACCTCTCGGGCCCCGAATCGCCGTGCCTGAGCGCAACACCGCACCCTTTTTAGCGTGCGCGAAGCACGAAGTCAGTCCGTGACTAGTCACGGGTACTATTCCGAGTTAGGCTGCGAACACAGAATAGGCGACGCGAGCGCGAGAGGCGGGTTTTGGCTACTCAATCACTCGCGCCTCACGGAGGCGAATCGCTTGAGTGGAGGGTCCCCGGTGGCGGACCCTCGGCAAGCCGCGAATACACGGCGAGCATGCCTCCCTCGCTGGGCGCCAGCAGCATCACTCTGGAGGCTGAGACGGTTGACGCATGCACCCGCGCGGGACTTGAACTCGCCGTCGTATCAAGGGTACAACGTGGTGACAACGCGCATGCGGTGGCCGTGGCGTCGCTGCAGGCCCGCACGGAGATCATCGCGTCCTCCCAGCTAGATGGCAATAAAACTACCCGAGCCGATTTGGCCAGGTGCGAGGCGGGGCTCCCCTCGACAAGGAACGGGAGACTCGCCTGCCTCGGAGTCGAGGCACTTGTCGCGCACATCGCGGCGGCCGAAAGGGCACTAGGACTCGGTGCCATCGCGGCGGCGCACACCGCGCCGAGCGTCGCCCCCGGCAGGCGCCGAGCGGCGAACTACCGTGCCGTCCAGACCTGGTTGGGCGGCTCCGACTTGTGGCCAACTGGAGCCGATTATGTCCCGCCGCGTCCCGAACGCATTCCCGCACTCATGGACGACGTCGTCGAGTTTTGCGCCAGAACGGACGTCGATCCGATCGCACAGTCGGCCGTGGCCCATGCGCAGCTTCTGTCCATCCAACCTTTCGAATACGCCAACGGGCGCGCTGCACGAGCCCTCATCAATGGCGTCTGGAGGCGCCGAGGCCTGACGGCGGCGCTCGTGGTACCGATCTCGGCCGCGATCGCGGGGGATCGGCACCGCTACGACTCCGCCTGGCGCGCCTACCGCAGGGGTGATGCGGATCCGATGGTCTCGCTTGTGGCCCGCCATGCCCTCCGTGCAGTGAAGGAGGCCACGGCTTCGGCAGAGCGCTTGGGGGCGATGCCCCAGGCTTGGAGGGAAGCGGCGCGGCCCAGGCGTGGCTCCGCTGCACATGCCTTGGTCGATCTGCTTGGCGCGCACCCGATCGTGACTGCCGCAGAGGTTCGGCGACTCACCGGCGCCTCTCAAGCGAGCGCCTACGACGCGATCGTGCGGTTGGCACAAGCGGGGATTCTGCGCAGGCTCACCGTCTCGAGGCGCGACGCGGTGTGGGTCGCGGGAGACATCATCGATGAGGCGGATCGCATTGTGGAGCGGCTGAGCGGTACCCCCATCGGCGTGAAGTACGGCGCTCATGACGACTCGGGCGCAATGCGCGCGTCCGCAAGCCAAAGCCCCACATCGAGGCTTCGCTAGTAGCCCTCGCCAGCGGCCTTGGACGCAAGCAGGCGTCTGATGGAGTCGATCTTGACGGCGCGATCCGGGTTGTCGCCCACCCAGCCGTCGAGCTCGCAGCCGTCGGCGGTCGCAAGGTGTTGGCAACCGCGGGGGCAGTGCTCCACCTCGTAGGCCGCGACATCTGGGAATGCGGACATCATGTGCTCGGCGTCCACGTGCGCGAGGCCAAATGACCGTATACCAGGGGTGTCAATGATCCATCCGCCGCTGGGAACCTCGAGCATGAGCGACGACGTTGATGTGTGGCGCCCTCGCCCCGTCACGTCGTTCACCCTACCGACGGCCCGCAGGGCGGCCGGCGCGAGCGCGTTTACCAGGGTGGACTTTCCCACTCCCGAAGGCCCAACGAACACGGTGCGGGCGCCCTCAAGGGCGGTGCGCAACAGTTTGAATCCCGGGTCCGCCTCGGGTCCGCCATCACGCATCACAGAGGTCTCGATCACGGTGACGCCCAGTGGCTCGTACAGCGCACGCATCGGCGCAGCGTTGGTCAAATCCGCCTTGGTGAGCACCAAAATGGCGCCCATGCCAGCGTCGAAGCCAGCCACCAGGCACCGGTCGATGATGCGTGGGTTGGGCTCGGGATCCGCGAGGGCAGCGATGATCGCGAGTTGATCCGCGTTGGCGACGACCACCCGCTCGGTGGCGTCGCTGTCATCCGCCGTGCGCCGCAACGCGGACCTTCGTTCGTCCCTGCGCACAATGCGCGCCAAGGTGTCCGGGGTGCCGGACGCGTCGCCCACGAGGCCGATACGGTCGCCTACGACGAGCCCTCGTCGGCCCAATTCTCGCGCCTTGATCGCCATGACAGTGGGGCCCGCGTCCGTGAGCACCGTGTAGCGGCCACGGTCCACGATGGTCACGACGCCATCGACCGCGTCCGCGTGGGCTGGCCTGATCTTGGAGCGGGGCCGCGAACTGCGCCCAGGGCGCACCTTGGCGTCAGACTCGTCGTACCGGCTCCAGTCACTCACGCGCGAGGCGCTCCGGGGCGCGTGGCGGCGCGGAACGCGGTCAAGGCGAGGCTGCACGGCATAGACAAGAGCGTAGCGAAGAGCCCGATGTCGCGGCGCGCTCGTCAATGGGCGGCACTCTAGGGTGGATGCAAGTGACACCGCTGATGAAGGAGGATGCTGTGGCTGACACGCTCAAGGTTGCCATCGTGGGCACCGGCGCGTGGGGCGCGCAGCACGCACGCATCTTCTCGCGCCGCAGGGACGTCGAACTCGTGGGCATTGTGGGCCGCGATGCCGCCCGCACAGCCGTGCGAGCTGGCGAGTTCGATACGAAGCCGTTCACCGACATCGACGAGATGATCGACACGGCACAGCCCGACCTCGTGACCGTCTGCCTGCCAAACGAAGCCCACTTCGCGCCCACTCTGCAACTTATCCGACGAGGCGTACCCCTGCTGGTTGAGAAGCCGCTGGTATTCGACCTTGCCGAGGCGGACACTCTCTTGGCCGACGCGGCCGAGCGCGATCTGTTCTTCGCTATCAACCTGAATCATCGCTACGCCGAACCGGTGGTACGCGCCAAGGCCGCGATCGCGGCGGGAGAGGTGGGCGACATCGTCTTCGCCACTTGGCGTTTTGGAGGCGAGCCGAACTTCGGCGCCAGTCCCCATGCGAACCTCGTAGAAACCCAGGTCCATGGTCTGGACATGCTCGAGCACTTGTGCGGCCCGATTTCTTCGGTCATGGCGCAGATGACGGACATGAC
>JAYTGI010000103.1:0-2236 GCA_043733605.1 Demequina sp.
ACAAGTCGGCAACGCAACGTGCGCATCGGCGACCGGTTCCCGCTTGAGGAAGCGTCGGAGGCACATCGCGCACTGGAGCGTCGCGAGACCACCGGCAAGGTCTTGCTCATTCCCTAGAACCCACGGGGGCTCTCGCGCACCGTCAGCACCATCGTGTCAGAGTCACCCACGCGACCCACCTTCGCGAATCCGAGACCCTCGTAAAGCGTGCGAGCCGCCACGTTCCCGTCCTCGACCGACAGGCTCAAAGCGCGAACGCAATCGGCCCTTGCTTGATCAACCAGCGCCGCCATGAGAGACCGCGCAAGCCCCTTGCGCCGATACGGCGCGAGCACGGCGAGCCCGACTTCGGGGACATCATCGGCTACGTAGCCGTAACCGGGATCCTCGCTCGTGAAGGTGCGCCACCACGCGGCCCCCGCGGGCACCTCCCCCACGTGCAAAGCTCCCGCGTGCGCGACGACGCCAGAGTCCCCGGCACGCATCCATTCGGTGACGTAGCGCGCAACCTCGGGGGCGGCAAGCACCGACTCCGGCGTCCACTGCTGATCATCACGCCAATTCATCGCGGCCAAAAAAAAGGGCATGAGGTCGTCGGCGGAGGTCATTTCCCTGATCATCACGCCCCGATTGTCGCAGGGTGTGCGCCCCCTTTACCAGGTGGCCTCGACCACGGTGGGCGGTTTCGTGGAAGCGTCGTAATGCCGTACCCACGTGGGGCGAATCACGACCATCTCAAAGTCCTCATGTTCGGCCCGTGAGTTCGAGTAATGCGCCACATACGCGGCCGCAAAGTACGCGCGCTCATCGCCCTCCGCCACGAACGCGGGTCCCTCAAGTTGAAGCGACACGTCTCCCCTGGTGCCGATGACCATGGCCGCCCTCGGGTTGGCGCGCAGGTTGTCCAGCTTGCGCGCCGTCTTGTAAGCGTTGAAGAAGAACGCGCCCTCGTCGTCCGCCGCAATGTCGACGAGCGCCGCCTCCGGTTCGCCGGTGGGCGACACTGTCGACACAACGACGAGGCGCTCGGAGCGGGCGAACGCGGCAACGGCCGCGAGGTTCTGAGGGTCAATGTTCATGGTGCGACCGTACCGGCCGCGTCGGGCGCTCTCCTGGGACCCAGGTCGGTCCCCTGTGCCGCGCCGCCAACCCGCTCCCATGTCGGGCCGTCCCCATAGACTGGGCGCGCGCATCGTCCCCATGCGACCCGTACTCGAGGAGCCAGCGATGACCGACGCCTCCCCCGCCCACCTCGCCGATTCGCACGGCTTCATTGAGGTGCGTGGCGCCCGGGAGAACAACCTCAAGGACGTCTCTCTTACCATCCCAAAGCGCAGGCTCACCGTTTTCACGGGGGTCTCGGGATCGGGTAAGTCCTCCCTGGTATTTGGCACTATCGCGGCCGAGTCGCAGCGCCTCATCAACGAGACCTACTCAGCGTTCGTGCAGGGATTCATGCCCTCGCTCGCGAGGCCAGATGTCGACTCCCTGAGTGGAGTGAGCGCCGCCATCATCGTTGATCAGGAGCGCATGGGCGCCAACTCGCGCTCGACCGTGGGCACCGCGACGGACGCGAACGCGCTGCTGCGGATCCTGTTCAGCAAGGTGGGCCAGCCACACATCGGCCCGCCGCAGGCGTTCTCCTTCAACGTGCCGTCAGCGACCGGAGTCGGATCGGTGAAGGTTGAAAAGGGCGGCTTCACGAGCGCGCAGAAGCGTGAGTACAAGGTGCTTGGCGGCATGTGCCCGCGTTGCGAGGGCATGGGGCAGATCAACGACATCGACCTCACGCAGTTGTACGACGATTCGAAGTCGCTCGCTGGAGGCGCCCTCACCATCCCCGGCTACACGGCCGACGGCTGGTACGTGCGCATCTGCACCGAGTCGGGCTTTCTCGACCCCAACAAACCCATTCGCGAATACAGCAAGCGCGAGCTCGACAACTTCCTCTACAAAGAACCCACCAAGGTCAAGATCGAGTCGATCAACATGACCTACGAGGGCCTGGTGCCCAAGATCCAGAAGTCCATGCTGTCCAAGGATGTGGACGCCATGCAGCCGCACATCCGCGCCTTCGTGGAGCGCGCCGTCACCTTCACGGCGTGCCCCGATTGCGGCGGTACCCGCCTGGCAGCGCCCGCGCGCTCGTCCAAGATTGGCGGCGTCAACATCGCCGATGTGTGCGCCATGCAGATCAGCGACCTCGCCGAGTGGGTGCGCGGGTTGGATGAGCCAA
>JAYTGI010000104.1:0-2230 GCA_043733605.1 Demequina sp.
GCCTCGACGACTCCCCTGATGAGAGCCATCACCGCGAGCCCGGTCTCGGTGTCGAGTTGGCCCGTCGGCTCGTCGGCAATCAGTAATCGCGGCGAACCCGCAAGAGCGCGCGCGATGGCAACGCGCTGCATCTGGCCACCAGACATCTCATCGGGCCTGTGATCGCCGTGGTCCCCTAGCCCAACGAGCTCGAGAAGCATCGCCGCCCGCCTCTCCCTGTCGGCGGGGGGCAGACGCCGCAATCGCAACGGCAAGCCGACGTTTTCCGCCGCCGAGAGCTCTGGCACGAGCCCGAAACCCTGGAAGATGAACGACACGGTCTCGCGTCTGACCCGCTCGAGCGCGGCCTCATTGAGTCCGCTCACATCGACACCGTCGACAAAAACCTCGCCAGCGTCGGGCCTGTCAAGTCCGCCGATGATGTTGAGAAGAGTGGTCTTGCCGGAGCCGGATCGGCCGATGAGCGCTACCAGTTCACCCTTGGGCACCCTGAACGAGATGTCTCGAAGGGCCACCACTTCGGTGTGTCCAGACCCATACGTCCGGCGCACGGACCGTGCGTCGACCATCCACTCGGATCCTCTCGCGCTTTCGATTGGCGTTGTCACCTGGAACCGTCCGGCCAAAGCTCAAGGTGGTCGGCCTCGAGCGCAAGGCGAACACGCCGCGTTAGCTCGAGGGCCTGCCTAAACTCGCGCGGCACCTGGACCCTTCCGGCCCTGTCCATCACGGCGAACTCTTGAGCGACGACGCGAGACTGCCCATCATCGGAGTGCTCAGTGTGGCGCAGCACCTCGGAACTCGTACGTCCGTCCCTGATCGAGACCGTCCTTCCCACCTGATCGCTCACCGTTGGGTCGTGAGTCACGACCACCACTGTCACGCCGCCGTCCGTGCTCGCCGCCCTCAAGGTGTCGAAGATTTCGTGCGACGTGGCGGTGTCCAACTCGCCCGTCGGCTCGTCCGCGAGCAACAGCGGCGGATCGTTCGCGAGCGCCACCGCAATGGCCACTCGCTGCTGCTCGCCACCTGACATTTGCCCTGGAAGCCTGCCGGCGCAATAGCCAACCCCCACCCGTTCCAGGAGTTCTCTCACGCGAGCGTCCCTCTTGCGGCGCGGGTACGCGGCGAGCCCCAATGGGACGGCGACGTTGTCGTGAGCCGTCAGGTACGAGATGAGATTTCGGGATGTCTGCTGTTGGACGAGCCCCACCACGCTACGCCGATACGCCACTCGCTCTTTTCGCGTCAGGCCCGTCAGGTCCCAACCCGCGACCCGCACCGTTCCAGCCGTCGGGGCGTCCGCTCCCGCAAGGACCGACAACAGCGTCGACTTGCCTGCCCCCGAGGGCCCCACCACAGCGATCATCTCGCCCCGGTCAACGTGGAGGTCGAGGCCTTGCAGCGCCTGGACCTCGATGGACCCGTGTCGGTGGATGCGCACCACGCTCTCGCAAACGATGACGGGCCCTGCCTTCGACTGCGGCTTGACGCTCGCGAGAGCTTGGGTCACCACTCGGTCTACCTCCCGACGCTTGCAGGGCGGCGGCCCCACATCTGTGCTGAGGCGACATCGCCTCGCTGACAGATTACTTGGCAATCAGACGCGAGGGCGTAGCGCCAGGATCATGGCCTCGACCGCGAGCAGCGGCTGCACATTCGCACCGAGCCTCGTGCGAGCGAGGGCGAGCGCATCGAGGCACCGCATCGTGTCTGCGAGGGTTGTCCTGCCCGCAAGTTCCCTGGACTTGCCATCGTGCGCGGTGTTGAGGGGGGTCACCTCAGCCCCGACCTGCACCACGGCAACGTCCCTATACAACGACATGAGGTCGGTCACCGCGCGGTCGAGCACGTCGCGCTTGTGACGGGTAGCCCTGCGCTTCTGGTCGTCCTCAAGTTCCCTCACTTGCGCCCTGAGTGCTGGGGGAAGCGTTCCGGATTCGGCACCAAGCATCATGAGAAGTTCCGCCTTTTCGGCGGCATTGCGGTCTTCAGTCGCCGCGGCCGCGTCCTCGTCGGCCACCGCGACCAAGTCCGCCGCGGCGAGCACGGCATCGCCGACGCCCCGCACCTCGGTAGCGAAAGCGAGAACCTGGTCTCGTCTCGCCCTTGCGTGCGGGTCCTTCGCGAGGCGCCTTGCGATGCCGATGTGGCTCTGGGCGGCCAGGGCGACCTCCATCGCGAGGTCTGGGGCAATGCCGTCCTTCTCGATCAGGAGCGAAGCGACGAC
>JAYTGI010000105.1:0-36460 GCA_043733605.1 Demequina sp.
GGAAGCCGCCTCATGTGGGTCTACTTACGCGCGAGTGAACACCTGTGGAGGCTGCCAGGTGACAGCATTTGCTCGGCCGCGCCCCCGGTGGCTCCGGTGCGCGCGTCGGCCGCGCCTCGGCAGGCGCAGGCCAGCCTGAGCGGCATGGCTGAGAAGTATAGGGCGAAGGAACTCGCGCTGCGCCAGGCGCGGGCAAACGTGGAAGTCATCAGGCAAGAGCTCAGCGCGGCCGCCGTGGCACACCCCGACGTCGACGCGCGGTCGCTAGCCACCTTGGCGCGCGCCTTTGCGCACGACCCCGTCAGCGGCGCCCTGGCCTTCGGCCTCCTCGCGGCGCCGTACGTGGCCGAGGCCGAGGCCGCGTCTGGTGACGCGGTCGGAGCGTCGGCCGCCCTCGGTGACGGAGACCCTCACCCGTGCGCGAACGCAGGGGGCCCCGCGACTCAAGAGGAAATGGGCCGCGTGTTGGCGGACCGCAGAATGTGGGAGGCGCCTGGCAACAAGGACGGAGAGCTTGTTCCCCTGGCCGACGTCAAGGGAGGGTCGGGCCAGGGTCTGGGCCTCGCCGCCACCGTCGAGTTATACGGAACTGTCGGCGCCGATGCCGTGGCGCGCGCGTGGTATCGATCGCAGGCGTTGCCATACGTGCGGCCGTGGTCAACGCGGAGGAAGGCAAGGCCCGCCCCCGAGCTGCCGGGACCTCTTGAACAGTGGGAAACGGGGGATGACATGGCGGATCTTGATTGGCAAGCCACCCTCCAGGCGAGCCCTGTCATCGTTCCAGGCGTGACGACGAGGCGTAGAGCCTGGATAGACGACGAACCCATCGACGGCATCGCGAGCATCACGCTGGATCTCTATGTGGACTCTTCGGGGTCGATGCCCTCGCCGCGAGCGGGTTCTCCCGCGATTCTTGCGGGTGCCATCCTGTGCCTGTCGATCCTCAAGGGCGGCGGTGCCGTGCGCGTCACGAGCTTCTCTGGTCCTGGTCAGGTCGCAGGGCACGACGATTACTCGACGTCGGCCGATGGTGTTCTCACCGACCTGCTGCATTCCTTCGGCGGCGGCACCAGCTTCCCCCTTGACCTCTTCGGCGAGCGATACCGCGGAATGACCGCGCCCCGCAGCGCCTCCGCGCGCCACGTCGCCGTGCTTTCTGACGATGGGTTGAGCTCGATGTTCGGGGAGGGCAACGCCGCATATGTCGATGTTGCGGAACGGGTGCGGCGGGTGCTCACCACCGGCACCCTCGTTCTGCTCGACCGAAGACACTCGGTGGAGGCCAGCGCCGCTCGGGCAGGCTACTCCGTGATCTACCTTGATTCCATGGACGATGCACCTGCCGCCTGCGCCAAGCTCTCGGAGGTGCTCCGTGGCCGCAGATGATGCGCTCGTGGCGTGGTTTGGAACAGGCGCCGATGAGGCGGCGGAGTGGGCTCGCGCCACCCAGGGGCCGTCGTTGGCCGGCGTCGAGGCCCTGCTTTCGGCGGCGCCTTCCCCCTTCCTCGACGCCGGTGTCGACGTCATGGCTCTAGCGCGGGACGTCGGCATCGTCGATTCCTTGGCCTGCGCGCCGCACATTGGCGCCCTGGAGGTGAAGCGCGGTGCCGCTCTCGGCGTGTGGCTCATCGCTTCCGAAGAATTTGTGGCACCGCTGGTTCCGGCGCTTTCGGCAGGCAATGCTGCCCGCATGATTGACGCGCTCGCACTGCGGCTGGCGCCAGCAAGTGATCCTCTGACGTGGCTCGCTGAGGGTGAGCGGCGCGAAGAGGCCGCGCGATGTGCGCTGCTGTGGTGCGGCTACCTTCCAGCAGGAGAGAACCCCTCGACGGCAAGGAGTCTGTGGGATGGTCTCGATTCATTGAGTCGCAATGCCGCCCTGGCCAGGGTTCAAGAGGAGGCACAGCATCGCCAGGCGATCGCGAAAAAGCTCGCGGACGCGAGCGCGAGGGAGGCAAGCGCAAGGTATTCGCGTGAGTGAGGCGGATTACCACGACGGTCCGTCGGGCCCGTTGGACTTGCCTGAATACCGGCCCGGAGCGTCCGCCGTTCTGACCGATGAGGAACGGTGGCCAACGCTCGATGGTGTGGGAGTCGAACGCTTGCGCAGGTGGCGCGAGCATCCTCATGCGCCCCTGTGGACCCACGCGACGGGCGACCGCATGGACGCGGCGACCGCAGCCGCCGCCGCACGACCGCTGCCTCTCGACGGTTGGCTCGACGCACACCTTGAAACGGCGCGGAGGCTGATCCGCTACAGGGACCTCGACGGTCTCGACGGGCTCCACGACTTCCCTCCCGTCTCGCGGGTTGACCTCGTCGCGGACGTGGCGGCCTTCGTGCCGCTCGATGCGGACCTCGACAAGGCCGTGCACGGATCAAGTTCGGGCTCCACGGGCGCCGCGTTGGTCGTGCCAGATGACCTCGAAGACAATGCCCGCACCTTTCACATGCTCAGGGACTTGGTGCAGCGCGAGGGCGTGACGTGGGATCCCGATCCGGAGCGCATGGCGCTCGCTTATGTGCTGCTGCAGCGGGAGGCGTTCACTTACGTTTCGCTCATTACCGGCTTCGAGTCCATGTCGATGGCGCGCGTCAACCTCGAGCCGTTGCAGTGGCGGACGCTCGAGGCGCGCGCGAGGTTCTTGGCCGACGCGAATCCGCAGGTCATCACGGGAGACCCCGCGAGCCTCGAGTCGCTTCTCGATCCGGGAATCGCCGCGGCCGTTCATCCGCTCGCGTTGTTCTCGGGTGCGACAGCGATGTCCGCGCCCCTGCGCGCCTCGCTCGAGTTCCGGTTCGGCTGTCCCGTCTTTGACGTGTATGGCCTTCACGAGACCAGGCCCATCGGCGTGCGCACGGATGACGGGCCGTTCCGCGTGCTCGATCGCCGCGTCATTGTCGAGATCCTCGATGCGGAGGGACGCCCAGTGCCTGATGGCGAGGCGGGGGAAATCACCGTCACGTGTGGCCAAAATCGTTTTCTCCCGCTGGTGCGTTACCGCACGGGCGACTTCGGCGCACGAGTGACCTTGGCTGACGGCGGCATCGGTATTGAGGGCCTCGAGGGCAGGGAGAGCACCGTCTTCTTGAGCGCCGACGGTGCGGCCGTGCCCAGCGTCGACCTCACCCAGCATCTGCAGGCGCACGGTGCGCGAGGGTGGGCGGTGGAGCAGCGAGGCGACCGGTCGGTAGAGGCGCGGATCGCGGGGGGAGATCCCGTTGCGGTAGCGCGAGCGTTGGAGGCACTCTTGCCTGGGGTCGATGTAAAGGTCTCGGATGTTGGTGCGATCGCCGCACTTGGAAGCGGCAAGCCGAGGCGATATCGAAGTGCCGCGGTGGCGGCGAAGCCTCCTCTGCGCTGAGCGGTGTGGTCGCTGAGGGAGGTGCCAGGGGTCGCGGTTCGAACTCTCGTCCCTCGCCGATGCGGGACAATTGACCAGGTCTCCGTGTCCCTCGAACACCTTAGATGGCGAGCACCACGCCGCCACATCCTCGAAGGCCTCTCGCACAGCGAGATTCTTTCGGTAGTCATCGACCCACAGATCGGCTCTCATGACCACGCTCAACCAGGCCGGACTCACGCCCACCCGCACGCGCATGGCGTTGTTCGCGCTCGCGCTCGGCGGCTTCGGGATCGGCACCACGGAGTTCGTGGCCATGGGGCTGCTCCCCAACATCGCGCGGGACCTCCTCCCGCACCTGTGGGCGACCAATCAAGACGAGGCACTCGCCAAGGCGGGCATCATGATCTCCGCGTACGCGGCGGGCGTAGTGGTGGGCGCCCCCACGATCGCGGCCGTGGCCGCGCGATTCCCGCGCAAGGCACTGCTCGCGTGGCTCACCGTGGCCTTCACTGTGGGCACGATCGCATCTGCGTTGGCGCCCACGTTCGAGACGGTCGTCATCTTCCGCTTCGTGGCGGGCCTGCCTCACGGCGCCTACTTCGGTGTCGCCGCGCTCGCCGCCGCCAAACTCATGGGCTCTGCGAAGAGGGGACAGGCCGTCGCCTTTGTGCTGTCCGGACTGACCATCGCTAACGTTGTGGGCGTTCCGACGATCACGTACGTGGGCCAGCACACGTCGTGGAGGGTCGCCTACCTCGCGGTCGCCGGCATCTTCGCCCTGTGCACTGTGGCGATCCTGGCGGTGGTTCCGCACCAAGATGGCGATCCACACGCGACCATCGCCCGTGAGCTCGGCGCATTCAAGCGCCCAGCGGTCTGGTTCGCTCTCCTCACGGGGGCGCTCGGCTTCGGCGGATTCTTTGCCGTCTACACCTATGTTTCTCCCATGGTGACTGAACTCACGGGCTCGCCCGAGAGGCTTGTGCCAGTCGCCTTGGTCACGCTCGGCGTCGGGACGACCATCGGCAACGTCATCGGCGGCAAGCTCGCCGACCACGGCGCGTTGAGGGCGGTCTTGTGGCTCTTTGGTGCGCTGAGCGTCGCCCTGCTGGCAGTCGTGGTGCTCTCGCATACGCTGCCAGGGCTCTTGGTTGGGCTGTTCTTGGTTGGACTTGCGGTCGCGGCCATATCGCCTGCCATCCAGACGCGCCTCATGGACGTCGCAGGCGACGCCCAGACCATGGCCGCGGCCGTGAACCACGCCTCGCTCAACATCGGGAACTCGATCGGGGCGTTCCTTGGCGGCGCAGTGATCGCGGCGGGCTGGGGCTACCTCGCGCCCACGTGGGTGGGACTCGCTCTCGTGGTGCCAGGCGTCGTGTTCGCGCTTGCGGGTTGGCTCGTGACGCGCGGCCATGCCAACGCTGGCGCCCCGGCCGGTTCGCACCCCGTCCACGATGAGGACGCCCAGATCGTGGCCGCCGCAACTGCGCCGGCAGGAAGCTAGCAGCAAGCTCGGTGGTCGAGATCACCCGCGGGTGTGTCGCGAGCCTTCAGAACCGGCCCGTGTCCTGTCCGGTGAGCGATCCGCTGTGATACGTTTTCCGCAATGCCGCGCCCGCATATGGCAAGCAGGATCCAGGCGGAGGCCAGCCTCCGCGGTGAGCAGGTGGACTGCTGTCACGCGTCCCGCCTTGAAGGACAGGATTGACGATGGGGTTCATTCAGATTCTGGCGGGCACGATCAGTGGCGCCGTCGGCTCGACCGCGGCAGACCAGTACATTGACTTCTTGGTGCCGCCCAGCGACGTGTCCGACACCGCCGTCGTCTTCCCCGCGGTTGTTCAGGGCACCAACGCGGGCCGAGGCCAAAACACGCGGCTGTCCTCCAACATCATCACCAACGGCAGCAAGATCGTGGTGCCCGAGGGCTATGGACTGCTCACCTTCCAGGACGGGAGCATCACCGCGTTCGTCGGCGAGGCGGGCGCGTACCGCTGGGACAGCGCGGACCAGAACTCCAAGTCCGTATTCACTGGCGGCGGTTTCTTCAGCTCGACCCTGCAAACCTCGTGGGAGCGCTTCAAGTTTGGCGGCCAGCCCGGATCGCAGCAGATGGCGTTCTACGTCAACCTCAAGGAGATCCCGAACAACAAGTTCGGCACCCAGAGCGCCATCTACTGGGACGACGCTTACCTGAACGCCCAGGCTGGCGCGATCACGCGCGGCACCTATGTCATCAAGGTCGTCGACCCCATCCTTTTCGTCAAGACCCTCGTTCCCGCGAACTACATCACCTCCAACGCGGGGGAGTTCGACATCACCCAGGTCGACAACCCCGTCTCCGAGCAACTGTTCAGCGAGGTAGTCGGGTCGCTCGCCGGCGCCTTCTCGCGCTACGTGAACGACCCCACCAAGGAGCACAGGATCACCCGCATCCAGGGTGACTCCGTCGGCTTCGCGCAGTCCCTTGCGAGTGAGGTCGAGAAGAACTACACGTGGACCTCCGGGCGCGGCATCACCATTACTCAGGCGACGCTCGTCGCGATCGAGTACGACGCTGACACTCAGGCGCTCCTTTCCGACGTCAGGAAGGCCGATGCTTTGAGCGGCGGACGTGCCGACACGTTCCTCAAGCAGTCGATTGCACGCGGCATCGAGAACGCAGGCGAAAGCGGCGGCAGTGGTGGCGGCGGCGTGGGACTTGCCATGATGGGCATGGGCATGGGAGCCATCGGCAACCTGGTCCAGCCCACTCCTGCAACGCCGGGTGTGGGGACGGCAGCCGCGGCGCCCGCGCCGGTAGATCCCTCGGTCCAGCTCGCGCAATACAAGAAGATGCTCGATGACGGGCTCATCAACGATGCGGACTTTGAGGCGCTCAAGAAGAAGCTCCTCGGTTTGTAGGAAGAGATGAGCTCCGAGAACGTGGTCCCAGCTGGCGCCGCGCCCGCGCCCGATGCGGCCGCGCTGCCCCTGCCTGTAGACGACCGACCACAGATCATCGCGACACCCTCTGGCGCTGGAGATGGCGTCACCCGTTGCGTGAAATGCGGCGCCAGCGACGTGGTCTACAACGCCAAGACGGCGATGTTCATGTGCGGGTTCTGCAGGCACAAGTGGCAGGTCGACGGCATCGACGCATCGATGGGCCTCAGCGAGGGTATCCACGAACTCAAGGGCACCGTGATGTCGACCGCCGCGGTTGACATCGAAGACGATACCGCCCTGGTGACGCTCCACTGTGACGGTTGCGGTTCCGATGTGGTGATCGACACCGACCACAACTTGCGGGCGCGGTGTCACTGGTGCAAGCACGAGCTCTCGCTCAACAACCGTGTGGCAAACGGCGCGGTTCCCGACGGCATCCTGCCTTTCACCTTGAACAAAGATCAGGCCATGGCGAATATCGCGGCCTTCGTCGCCGAGCGCAAGTCCTTTGCGAAGGCCGAGTTCAGCACCACGTTCCGTGCCGAGAACGTCATGGGTGTCTATTTGCCGCACATGACGGTCGACGGCAACGTCACCGCGCGGCTTGACGGCGTGGGTGAGGTGCTCGAGGCGAAGATCAAGGTGGGCGAAAACCAGACGCGCTATCGCATTCGTAGGTTCTCCTTGATCAGGACCTTCAAGGTCGCGATTGACGACGTGGTGGTCTCCAGTTCCTTCGATAAGGTGAACATTCGCTCTGAGATCAGCACCAACAACATCATCAACGCGATCCTGCCGTTCGACGTGAAGAACATCGTGCGGTTCAATAGCAACTTTCTTGGCGACGCGTACACCTCGGAGCGCAGGGACATGGACATTGATGAGGCGAAGTCCTACGCTTCCGATCACTTCTTGACGATCGCTCGCGCGTCGGCCACGCCGACGGCGACGGGCTACGACCGCGGGGTGCGGTGGGATGCCGAGCAGGTCGAGATCGTGGGCAGTCGATGGACGTCCGTGCTGCTCCCCGTCTGGTTGTACGGCTTCGTCGAGCAGAAGGACGGGACGGCCATCACGCATTACATCGCGGTCAATGGGCGATCCGGCGCCACGATGGGTAGCGTTCCGATCAACACAGGCAAGGCCGCGCTGGTGTCGTGGTCCGTCGCGATCGGGGTATCGGCGATCGCATGGCCCATAGCCATCGCAATCCTGATCGCAGCCCGCTGAGGTGACTGAGGTGACTGAGGTGACTGAGGTGGCGAAGTCGTCGAAGACCAAGAGGATGGCGACACATGAAGACGGGGGCGCGCAGTGAGTAATTCATCGGGAATTGGCTTTGTCGAGGTCGCGCTCTTTGCCGCGGGTCCTGCCTCCGGAATATTCGTGTATCAGAGCATTCAGGCCAAATACCGCAACCGCGGTGCGCGGTACATGCCGGAGCGGGATGTCGCCCGCGCGGTCACGGACATGGTGGTCACGGACGAGTTCACGGAGAGGGCGACTGTCGACAACTCGTCGATCACAGGCCGCAACGACTCGACCCCTTCAGCGAGGGCAGCGTTCTCCAAAGTCACCGAGACGTGACGTCCGAGCCGCAACGCACGTGATACCCAGGGACCTAGGCCGTGGACTCGTCGTGCGGCGACAGATAGCGTGACCCACGTGACCGACCAGAGCCCGCAAGAGATCAGGGACTACTGCCGCGCCTGGAGTCAGCGCGCAGCCGCCCAGCACCGCGCGGAGTTGGCACGAGGCGGCGTTCCCAGGCCACACCAAGGCTCACCGCTCACCACCATTTGTGACGACCTTGAAACGGCCGATTACGAGCACCTCAGCGCGGTTGTGGCGGGAATGACCGTCTGTTTGGTCCGACCCGGCGGGATCTTCGCGGGATATGGTCGCGACTACCGCGTCGTGTGGGCGTGGTGCGCGGAGATTCTTGTGGGTTCCGGCAAGGGAGCGTGGTTTCAGCGCGAGCCCACGCTGGACAGGCTCTTCACGGTGGCGAGTCACGCAGTCCTCGCGGGGGAAATGCCTGCGCAGATTCATGGAGTCAACCGGCACGCGCGCGAGCTAGTGGACGCCCAGGGATTCGTGCTCGCTTACCTGGCCTTCCCCCTCCTGGAACAGGCGCTCAGGTCATCGTGCTCTCGGCATTTTGGCGCCGATGGTCGGATCACTCACACCTTCGACACGCCGGGGCAATTGACCAGGAAGCACCTGTACGCGGTCGGGGGAACGTGCAGCAGCATCGGCGACCTGCTGTGGCTCTATCGGCAGCACTATGCGTCGGTGGAGATGGGCGCCAACCTCGACTCGATCGACGCACACATCGCGGCAACGGTCCCTGGCGCAGAGTTGGGGTTTCGGGTCATCCATCAATGGCGTAACGAGACGATGTACGGCACCGCTGTGCTTCCCATCATTGGGGCCGCCGTGTTTAGCGTCGCGGTTCTGGTTGCGCTCGCCGGGCGTGAACACGATTTTGGAGTTGCCGTCGCGCAGACACTCACGTCCGCATCTGGCGCCGACCGTGTGGCGGGGTTCTATCCCGTCGAGGGTGAGCGCTAGCCGCGAATCCCTGAGTAAATCGTCGCCGTTGCATCCCTGCCCTGAAGCGGATTGTCAAACGTCACGACCTGGGCTTCGACATCGGCGAAGACCTGGTTGAGAACCTTCAGGTACGCGGGCTCTGGAGGGTCGTTTGACCACATCGCGTACACGCCGCCTTGCCTGAGGTGCGTCGCTAAGGAGCGCATGCCCTCGACACCATAGAACGAGGCGCTGCCGTCGTCGAGCACGTGAACGGGGGAGTGGTCGATGTCCAGGAGCACTGCGTCAAAGAGTCGCCCGGGTTGGTCGGGGTCGAAGCCCTCGCCCTTCGCCATCGCGAAGAAGTCGCCTTGCTCGAGGCGGCACCTGGAATCCGCCGTGAGCGTCGGCCCGAGTGGGACCATCCCGCGCTCGTGCCAGTCTATGACGGGATCGAGTAGCTCGACGACGATCAATTCGCGCACGCGGGAGTCCTCAAGAGCTGTCGCCGCGGTGTAGCCGAGTCCAAGACCTCCCACCACGACGTCGAATCCAAAACCTCTCAAGCGAGCGAGCCCCATGCGCGCCAACTCGACCTCGGCAACCGTGAACATGCTCGACATGAGCCACTCGTCGCCCAGTTTGACCTCGAAGATGTCGACGCCCGTGGCTGGGTCGGTGCGCCTGCGCAAGGCGAGGTCGCCAATCGCGGTGCGGCTGAAGTCGAGTTCTTCGAACTTCGCGCTCATGAGACCGTTCCCTTCCGTGCCGGTGTGAATCGATGCTGTCACCCTATCCGGCGGACGGTGTCGCGAGGCGCGAAAGAATGCGGTTCAGGTCTTCCGGGCTCACCCCCGCACGGCGGCCAAGCTCGCGATCAATTGACGCGAGCCGTGCCGAGATCGCGCGGAACTCACGTAGACCTGACGCGGTCAGTCGCACGATGACGGAGCGGCTATCGAATGGGTTGTCTGATCGGTGAACGAGTCCCTTTCGGGTCATCCTTTGAAGCATCTGAGTAACCGCGGGCGCCGTCATTCCGGACCGTGCGGCCAATTCGGTCATGGGGACTCCAGGGTCGCTCGCGGCGAAGTGTCGGGCGAGCCGCGCCTGTGCGACCGTCATATGGGCGTCTCCCGTTCGCGCCTCGACTTCGGCCGAGATCGCGCGTGCCGCGTCGAGGAGCCCGCACACCAGGCCGCCTGCGTTCATAAGGTTGTTGTCGTCGCCTTCCACTGGGGTGAGCGCGGAATGTACGGAATGCTGCAGGGAGCTCATGGACTGCAGGGAGCTCCCCGTGGGCCCCGTGCCCGTCGTCGTTCCGGTCCCGAACGCGTCGCGCCAGGGTCGCGCTGAGGACTCCGGGGAGGAGTTGTCTTTCCGATCATTGTTAACACGTTAATGAATCCCTCAGACAAGCGCCAGGCGGAGGTGGTGATGCCGGGCGCGGCGGGCGCACGGGAACAGACGTGAGGGGGCACCGTGGCGCCCGCCTATTCTGCATGGGTGACATACCCAGAGGCCCCGCCGGTCAAGCATCGGCGCCTGGTCGACCTCGCCCCGCTGCGCACCAACCCCGTATTCGCGCGGCTGTGGATCGGTAGCCTGATCGCAGGTATCGGCGCATGGATGTCAGTCGTGGCCGTGGGCCTGCAGATCTACGCGATGACGGCGTCGACCTTTGCGGTGGGTCTTGTGGGCGGGATATCCCTGCTGCCGATGATCGTCGCGGGCCTCTGGGGCGGAATGATCGCGGACGTCTTTGATCGTCGTCGCGTGCTAATTGTCAGCTCGCTCGTCGGATGGGTAGGGACCCTCGCACTCGTTGCACTCTCCGCGTGGGATGCGATCCTCACGCGCAACGATGGCCACGCGCCATTGTGGCCTTTCTATGCGGTGACGACCGTCATCGCCGTCGCCGCCACTATTCGCTCTGCGACGTTCGGCGCGGTGGTGGGGCGCATCGTGCCTCCCGACATGATCACCCGAGCGACCGCCCTCAACGGCATTTCTTTCGGCGCGATGCTCACGATCGGCCCGGCCGTAGCGGGGTTGCTCGCCGCGTCGGTCGGTCTGCCGTGGACGTTCGCGGCCGATGCGGTGCTGTTCACCGCTGGATTCCTGGGCATTTGGTTGCTTCCCGCCTTGCCAAGGTTGGGGGAGCGCGTCGAGGCTGGGTGGGGAGCGCTGTCCGAGGGGATCCGGTTCTTGGGTACTGCGCCAAACATCCGCATGAGTTTCATCGTCGACATCATCGCCATGACATTCGGGCGGCCGTACGCCCTCTTCCCTGCGCTGGGAGCGACGGTGGTTGGAGGTGGCCCGCTGACGGTGGGCGTCCTCACGGCCGCGGGCGCGGCGGGCACGATCCTCACCAGCCTTTTTTCGGGACCGGTCGCGCGCGTGCATCGCCACGGCCTCGCGATTGCCAGGGCGATTTCGGTGTTTGGCGGCTTTGTGGTGCTGTTCGGCGTGGTGACTCTCGTCTTAGGTGTGAGCGATCATGTGGCCGCTCCCGGGTGGAGTGGCATTCATTGGCCCGCGTTGATACTGCTGGGACTCGCGCTGGCGGGCATGGGCGCGTCGGATGAGGTCAGCGCGATCTTCCGGCAGTCCATGCTCATCCAGGCGGCGCCCGACGAGATGCGCGGGCGGCTGCAGGGCGTGTTCATCGTGGTGGTGACGGGTGGCCCGCGCATCGGCGACATGTATGTGGGGATCTTCGCTCTCGCTGCGGCCGCATGGTGCCCCCCGCTGTTCGGAGGCCTCATGATCATTGGCCTGATCGCTCTGCTCACCCGCGTACAGGGGTCGTTCAGGCGCTATGACGCGCGCAATCCGACGCCTTAGCGGCCGGCTATGCGGCGCCCACACCTACTTCGACGCGTCAGGCGTCGCCGACTGAGCAGTCATGCGCCGCAGCACGGCGTCGCGGCGCAACCAGCCGACCACGGCACCCTCGCCGTCGAGCACAGGGATTCCGTCGTAGACCTCCTCCCCAAGCAGCACGGGAAGCACCGACTCGATCGGATCGTCGGGGCCCACGTATTCGCGCCACTCAATCAATTGCGAAACGGTGACGGTATCTGCGTCGTCGTCCCCCATCGCCGCGGCCGCGCCCACCGCGGTGATGACGCCCACGTAGTCACCGTGCTCCGTGAGCACCGGCAGCCCTGGTCGACGCGACGCCCGAAGTGCGCGCAACGCTTCCTGCAATGACAAGCGCGTGCCGACGGACTTGGGTGCAGGGAGCATGAAGTCGCGAACGGTGAGCCCCGCCAGTTCGGGCCGGGGCGGGCGCGCCGAAAGGTCGACACCGCGTCGCATGAGCTTGGCCGTGTACACCGACTCCTTGGACAGGTTTGTAGAGAGCATCGTCGAGATCACGACGGCGAGGAGCAGCGGCAGGATGATCGAATACTCGCCGGTGAGCTCGAACAGGATGATGACTGCGGTAATCGGGGCGCGAGAGGCACCAGCGAATACGGCGCCCATCCCGACAAGGGCGTACGCGCCCGGATCGATGCCAATGTCAGGGAATGCGTGTCGAGCCACCTGGCCAAAGCCCGCGCCGAGCATCGCACCCAGGAACAGCGACGGCGCGAACACTCCTCCCGATCCGCCGATCGCGATCGTGAGCGAGGTGGCAATCATCTTGGCTACGAGCAAGAGGGCGAGGAAGCCGACGAGGTACTTACCCATGACCGCCTGCTCGAGCACTGGGTAGCCGACGCCGTACATCTGGGGCAGCGCGAGTAGCAGCACGCCCAGAAGCAGGCCGCCCACAGCAGGGCGAAGCCATTCGGGGCCCTTCCACAGGCGGTCTGCCACGTCCTCGAAGCCGTAGAGCACCTTGATGAATGCCGTGGCGACCACCGCGGCGAGCAGGCCGAGCACCGCGTAGAGCGCGTACTCGCCCAACGAGTGGACGGTGAACTCGGGCAAGCTGAGGAACGCACCGTCCCCAAACGCGGCGCGCCCGATGACGGAGGCGGTCACCGCGGCGAGCACGACCGCCGCAAAGGCGCGGGCGACGAAGTTGGCAAGCAGCAATTCGAGGGCGAAGAACACTCCCGCAATGGGCGCGTTGAACGTGGCAGCGATGCCGCCCGCGGCGCCGCACGCCACCAAGAGGCGGACCTGAGACTCGTTGAGTTTGGTCCATCGCGCGATCGTCGAGCCGATGGCCGACCCGATCTGGACGATCGGCCCCTCGCGGCCGACGGATCCTCCCGAACCGATCGTGATGGCGGAGGCGAGCGCCTTGATGAGCGCCACCTTGGCGGGGATTCGTCCGGCGCGCTTGTTGATCGCGTACATGACCTCGGGGACGTCGTGACCGCGGGCCTCGCGGGCGAAGTGGTGCACCAGCGGCCCGTAGATGAGACCGCCGATGACAGGCACGATCACCACAAAGAAGGGGCCGAGCCACGGGAGCCATGGATGCGCGGCGCGGCCGGCGTCGGAGTAGTCTGCGGTGCCCGTGAAGAGGTGCGTTGCGGCGGTGATGAGCCAGCGGAAAGCGACGGCGCCGACGCCCGCCAAGGCGCCTACGGCGATCGCAAGGACGATCAGGGCCGAGTTCTCGGAGCGGCGAAGCCATGCGAGCAGGCGTCGACGGAGGGTCATCTTGGTGCGTAGAGTCACGGGGTTCCTCAAACGTTGTATGACGACAACAGTTGTAGAATAGCAGGCGATCTGGTTACCTTGGTGGTGTGTCTAGTGACCAAGCGAATCGAGCGCCCGCCTCCACAGCGGGTGGACGCCGCACGAATGATGAAGCGGCGATGGCGACCCTGGTCGCCTCCCGATCCCTCCTGGGCTTTGTCGCGAAGTCGCTCGCGCCCGCGCTCGAAGAGATGACGATGCCCCAATTCAGGGTCCTCGTGGTGCTCGACGGCCAGGGGGCGTCGCGCATGGGCGACCTCGCCGAGCGCGTCGGCGTGCACCCCTCAACCCTTAGCCGCACTGTCGACAGGCTCGTGAGCGCCGGATGGCTCGAACGCGCGAGCGGCCAAGAGAGCCGACGAGAGGTGCATGTTGCGCTAACGGCACGCGCCCAACACCTGGTCAACGAGGTAACGGCGCAGAGGCGATCGGGGATTGCAGGTGTCCTGGAAAAGCTTTCTCCCAAGGATCGCGCCGCGGTCCACAGCGGCATGGAGATCTTCGCCGCCGCCGCGGGAGAGGCCTCACCAGGAGACCTTCTGGAGCTCGGTCTCTAGTCGCTCCAAGTGGCGCTGGCGCCCGGCGACTCAACGGGACTGCGGGTGGCATGCGCGCGGGCGGTGTCACCCACCTCGCTTAGGCTGAGCGCATGTCCCACCCGCCCACGGGCTCTCGTCGCGCGGCCACGGGAGGTGGCATGCCTGGTCGCGGTCTGACCGGCCGCGCCGACCCCGACGTGTTGCGCGCCGAAAACGCTGCAGCTCCACACGTGCCCGACCTGTGGAAGCGCGTCGGTGCGATGTTTATCCCTTACCAGAAACACCTCGTGCTTACGGCGGTGCTGGTACTCGTAACGTCGGCGGCGAGCGTCGTGCCTCCTCTGCTCGTGCAGCAAATCTTCGACCGCGCACTCTTCCCCACGGACGGCTCGGGAGGGACTTTGCCGCCACACCTGGGCCTGTTGACCGGCTTGGTTTCCCTCATGATCGGCATCTTTGTCGCATCGGCTGGGCTGAGCGTGTGGCAAACCTGGGTGACGTCGACCGTGGGCAACAGGGTGACAGGAGACCTGCGCGTCACGCTGTTCGACAAGCTGCAACGCATGGACCTCGCGTTCTTCACGCGCACCAAGACGGGGGTCATCCAGTCCAGGCTCCAGAACGACGTGGGGGGCGTCGCAGGCGTGCTCACCACATTCGTGTCGAGCATCGTGGGCAATACCGCGACCGTCATCGCCTCGCTCGTCGCGATGATCGTGCTCGACTGGCGCCTCACTCTCCTGGCCGTCGTGCTGATGCCCGCGCTCGTCGTGGCTCAGCGGCGCGTCGGCTTGGTGCGTCAGCGCATCGCGGCCAAGACTCAAGAGTCGCTGTCCGAGATGACGTCGATCACTCAAGAGACGCTGTCGGTGAGCGGCATCCTGCTGAGCAAGGTCTACAACAGGCGCGGCTTTGAGTCGGAGCGCTATGCGGGGGAGAACAGGACCCTGATCCGCCTCCAGATCCAGCAAGCGATGAGCGGGCAGTGGTTCTTCGGGCTTGTCATCGTGATCATGTCTTCGGTACCCGCGATCATCTACCTGGCCGCGGGCTGGCTCTTGTCGCGAGGAGGTGAGGCGGGTGGCGGCGCGATCACCGCGGGCACCATCGTCGCCTTCACGACGATTCAGGCGCGCTTGCTGTTTCCGCTCATGTCGCTCATGCGTGTCGCGCTCGAGGTGCAGACGTCGCGAGCGCTGTTTGCCCGCATCTTCGAGTACCTGGACCTTGTCCCCGCGATTTCCGATTCCCCAGATGCGCGCCCTGCGTCGGAGGCTCCTGGCCCCGTGGGGGCCATCGAGTTTCGCGACGTGACCTTTCGCTACCCCGACGCGTCCGAGGACACGCGGGCCACGCTCGACGGTGTCTCCTTTGCCGCAAAGCCGGGGGAGAAGCACGCGTTCGTGGGCCCCTCAGGTGCGGGAAAGACCACGATCGTGTACCTGGCGGCGCGGCTCCACGAGGCCTCGGGAGGCAGCGTTGTCTTCGCGGGGACCGACGTGCGCGAGTTGACCCAGGACTCTGTCGTCGATCAGGTGGGCGTAGTGACCCAAGAGACGTACCTGTTCCACGCCACCATCGCCGAGAACCTGCGTTACGCACGGCCGGACGCGACTCATGAGGAGTTGGTCGCGGCATGCAGGGCCGCGAACATTCACGACACGATCGAGAGCTTCGAGCACGGCTACGACACCGCCGTGGGTGAGCGCGGCTATCGACTCTCGGGTGGCGAAAAGCAGCGGATCGCCATCGCAAGGGTGCTGCTGAAGGACCCTCCCATCTTGTTGCTCGACGAGGCGACGAGCGCGCTCGATACCGTGAGCGAACGCGTGGTCCAAGCGGCGCTCGATCAGGCCGCGCGTGGCCGCACCACGCTCGTCGTGGCCCACCGCCTTTCCACGATCGCCGATGCGGACGTGATCCACGTTGTTGAGGCAGGGCGCATCGTCGAATCCGGTACTCACGCCAAACTCCTGGCCGCCGGCGGGCTCTATGCGCGCCTGGCCGCAAAGGAACTCGACTAGCTTTCGCACATGGTTGCGCGATGTGAGGCCGAACGAAAATCCGAAATCCACAAAATGGCTACATCCCCGTTCTGGGGTGAAGGCGACCGCTAAGGTCATTGCATGAACGATCCACGAGGGGGGTCGGGGTCTTGGTGCCCCGATTGCGGAACGGTGTTGGCACTCGAGCAGGTGGTCTGCGACGTGTGCGGACTGAATTTCCACAGCGACACCGCGCGGAGCGTTGAACGCGCGAACGGCGAGCTACACCGCATTCAGGACCAGCTCGACTCGCTCGCTTCGCAGCACGCGCGGTGGATCGAATACCGCACGCAGGTTCTTGCCTCCGCGTCGCGTGTGCCGGCGCCGGGTGTGCCTGCGCCGGGTGAGCCCGCGACGCCCCCACTCACGTTCCCCAGCGATCAAGTTTCGCGCGACTATGCCGATCCCTTCACCTCCAGGGCCCCGCTTGCCACGAACGCGGCATGGCGGTCGGCAGCCCCTATGCGGCCCACCCGGACGATGTCAGCCGCGGCCCTGCTCGGAGTTTCGGGAGCCGCACTCTTTATCCTGGCGGGAATCGTCTTTGTGGCCGCCTCGTGGTCGACCTACGGACCGGCATCGCGCATGGGGATCCTGGTCGCATTCGCATCGACCTTCGCCTGGCTTGCGGTCACAGCTACCAAACACAGCTTTGGCACGGTGGGTGGGGCGCTGGGCGTGGTCTCGGCCGCCTTTGTGGGGGTCAGTGTGTATGCCCTCACGACGGGACCCGTTGGGCCCGCCCCGTTTACGCTCGCGGTGGCGTCTCTCGTGGCCGGTGTCGCGGGGCTCGGGCTCGCCCAACTCAAGATCGACGGCGTAGGGGCGGCCGCGGCGGGCGCGATGGTGTTTGCCGTTGAAGCAGGCGCGATCGAGGCCGCGGTGAGAGCCGGATCGCTCGCTGCCGGACTCTCCCTGTACGCCATCGTGGCCGCAGTGGGCGCTTGTGCGATCATCGCGACGCGCTCGCTGTGGACCTCGCCAATTCAGCAGGGAATCGCCACGTATGGCGGGGTGGGAGTCGCCTTCGCTGGCGCGGCGATCGCTGTGAATGCGCCACTCGAGGCACACGGCCCTGACGCGTTTGTGTTCGCCGCGCTTGGGGCAAGCGCCCTTGCGTGCGGGGGGATCACCGCATGGCGTCCACGCTGGGGTGGCGGCGTGCTCACGGGTCTGGTGACCTTGGGCGCCGCGTCGGCTGCTTCGATGTGGAGGATCAGCGCGGCCGAGTTCGCACTCGTGGCGGCGGTCGCTGTCCTGGGCGTGGTGGCGGGACTCTCGCGGGCCCCGACTACGTGGCGGGCGCCAGGACTGGCAGGAATTGTGCCTGCGTTGGCAATCATGGGCCTCGTAGCGATCCGTGTACTCACGGACGACTTCACGGTGGCGCTCGTCGGTACGCGAGCGTCGGATGGTGGCACGCTCGACGGCACAGGTGGGCTCGTGTTGTTCGGCGTCGCGCTCGTTCTTGTCTCCGCCCTTCCCCTGGTCACGGCACGCTGGGACACTCCCGCTCTCGCGGCAAGGTCGTGGCCCACGGCCCTTGCCTCGGCGGTCTTCGCAGTCGGAACCGTATCGATTGGCGTAGGCATCGCCCCACTCATGGCTAAGGGGCCCTCCGGCGCTGGCGTGGGGCTCGCGCTCGGTGCCTTGGTTCAGTGGGTGGCGGCGCCGGTGTGGCGTCCGACCTTGGTTTCGTCGGTGCGAAAGGCGGCGGTCGTCATCGTCGGCCTCGCCGGAATTCATGGCGCGGCGATCGTCGCGCTCGACCAACAGACCAGTGAGGCGCTGTGGTGGGGCTCTGCGGCAGTCGTTGTTTCGCTCATGGGGCTGATCACGGCTTCCCCTCGACTCCCGCAAGCGGGGGGCGCTGGGACCTTCGTGGCCCTCAGCGCGACCGCGGCGTGGTCGTGGCAGTTCTCGGGTGCTTACGGAACAGTGCTCGTGTCGGTTGCCGCAGTGGCCGTCGGGATCGCACTCGTGACGAGGTGGTTGCCGCAGGCCCTTGCGATGCCCGTGCTCGTCGGAAGCGCTCCCGGGTACTTGGTATCCGCTGTTGCAATCATCGTGGGTGCGACGATGGCGACGGCGAATTCATTCTCAACCCACCCCACGACCCTGCCGCCCGTCTTTATGTGGGCGCCGATTGTGAGCGCCTGCGCGGCGCTCGTTGGGCCGATGACGGCGACCCTGGTAGCGCGCGTGCAGGGCGGCACCGGTCATCGCGTGACGGGCGTTGTCTCGGGCGCGGGCTTCCTCGCGCTTGAGCTCACGGGCCTCGCCTGGCTGCAACAGGCGGCCTCCACAGCCCCTCACGTCGCGCCGATGCTCGTGGACTCGATCTCTCCCGCGCTCGCGGTCGCCGTGGGCGGTCTCGCCTTCGGGCTTGTCGCGGCGGTGCCGTGGTGGCAGCCCGCGCGTAGGCCCATCGGCATCGGTGTGGTGGCGATCATCGCGGCACACGGCATCGTGGCATTGGGGCGAATGGCGTTCGACAGTGTCGACATGTGGTGGACGGTCGCTGCGTTGTCTGGCGCGGCGATGGCCCTCGGAGTCGCCGCGCGTTGGGTCCCCCGAGTGACCGTCGCACCAGCAGTGTTTGTGGCAAGCCTCATTGCGAGTGCCGCACTTGCCGCTCATCATCCCGAACAGGCGCTCGCTGCGGGTGCTGTCGCCGTCGCACTCGTGGCGTGGTCTGCGCGGTGGGCGCGTGGCCAGTTGCGCGCATCGGTTCTCATTGGAGGGAGCGGAGTGGTGCTGGTCGCCGCCGGCGCCGTGCTGTTCGCTGCCTCGGGGGCGTTTGAGGCCCTCGGCCGCCTGTACGACGGCGACGCCGCCACCTGGCGACCGTGGCATGCGGTCGTGGTGAGTGCAGTGACGTGCGCGGTGCTGGCGTGGCCTCCTGTTCGGCGGGTGGGGGGTGCTGTCGTGGCGCTCGCGCTCGTGATCGTCGCCGGACTCGTTCCCTCGCCCATCGGTTGGATCACTCTCGCGACGGTGAGCCTCGTGTCCGCTGAGGCGGCCGTGCGGTGGCACAAGGCGCTCGGCCTGAACGCCTTCGTGCCCTTAGGCATCGGTTTCGGTGCAGTGATCTGGTCCGGTGGCTCCGCTGAGAATGTGGCGACGACGTGGGGCGCGCTGTCGTTCGTTGCCCTGTGGACGGCGGTGAGGGCCGGGGCCGTTGCCGGCAATGCGGTCCGATCAGTGTCCTTGGTGGTGGCTCCACTTGCGGGCTCCATCGCGGTGGGAGTCGCCCTCGGAGCCGCGGGCGTGTCGCCTCATATCGCCGCAACCGTGGCCGCGGGGACCGCGCTCGTGATGCCGTTGATTGCCGTAGCGGTGGGGCTCGACAGGGGCGGGCGCGTCGCCATAGGGGTCCTTGGGGCTGTGAGCATGGCTGGCCCCATCGCGACCCTCGACCTTGCGCTCGCAGGGCTGGCGGTGGTGATGGCCTGCGCCGCGTGGTTCACGCTCTCTACCCTGGGCGTGAGGTGGGCACGGTGGGTCGCCCTTGGGGGCCTGTCAGTGGCCGCCATGTTGCTCGCGGCCGCCGTCGGCCTCGCCACGCTTGAGGTATATACCGCCGTTCCGTCCGCCTCAATGGTCGTGGTGGGCCTGTGGTGGATGAGGCGAGATCCCGCCATCCGCACATATCAGGCGCTGGCACCCGGTCTTGGGGTGGCTCTCGTGCCTTCCTATGTGGCACTTCTCGTGCATCCAGAGGCTGTGGCTCGTCCGCTCGCACTCATCGGTGGGGCGGTGGTTCTTGCCGCGCTAGGAGTCGCGCTTGAGTGGTTCGCGCCGCTGCTCGCCACTGCAGTCACCACGGTCGTGGTCGCTGTGTCACAGCTGACCGTCGCGGATTCGCTCGCGCCTGTCTGGGTCAATGTGGCGGTCATCGGCGCCGTGTTGTTTGGGCTCGCGTTGCTCGCCGAACGCATCAAGGCGATGAGATAGCGCGTGATCTGCGCACGACTGTCGCGACTCGTAAGCCTTACACGTGGTTTGCGAAGCCCAGTTGCCTGCCAGCCTCGTAGATCGCGATCGAGGCGGCATTGGACAGATTGAGCGACCGCCTCCCAGGAAGCATTGGAATCCGCAACCACTGAGTGATCCGTGGATGGTCAAGAACCTCATCAGGGAGGCCTGTGGGCTCGGGTCCAAAGAGCAACACGTCGGTGGAGGCATACGTGACATCGGTGAACCAGGTGTCGGCCCTGCCCGTGAAGGCGAACACGCGCGCGCCAGGCAGCGCGGAACACAGCGCGTCGAACGAGGGGTGAACGGTCACCGTTGCGAGGTCGTGGTAGTCGAGGCCTGCGCGTCGCAGCCGGGACTCCTCAAGCGAAAACCCGAGCGGCTCGATGAGCCTCAGTGGTGCCCCCGTGACCGCAGACAGCCTGATCGCGGCGCCGGTGTTCTCGGGGATTCGCGGCTCGAAGAACGCGATCGATGGCATTGGCACAGGAGTGTTCACGTGAGCAAGTCTTCCACGCGGGGCGTGCGCCAGACGCGGGCACTGACGCGGGCACTGACGCGGGCCGCGACGGGGCGGGGCGCCGCGACACGCCGACATGTGAAGTTCGACACTCGAGGCGCTTTACCCCATATCTGGGGCTACCGAGTCGGGGGGCAGGTTTTTTACCGTCGAAGTTGAGCCCTGAGGGCTCGATGACTCGGGAGTTGGAAGCGTGCGGGCATCGATCGCTATCGGCGGCGTCGCGCTCATCGCGGCAGTCGCCTTCACAGGAGTCTGGGCGGCAACATCTGCCCAGGCGGCTCAAGGCGACGCTACCGCCCATGCACCCTTTGCTCCCGTCGAAGCGCAAGAACCGCACCCCCTGACCGCGCTGCTCATGGGCGACTCGTACACGGCGGGCAACGGAGCCAGGGCCGACGGAGAGCCAGCCTATTACGGTCCCGATCGCTGCATGCGGAGCACCAACACCTGGGGCGAGCAATACGCGAGGATCCTCAATTCGAAGGGCTATGCGGTCACCTTGATGAACAGGGCCTGCTCGGCCGCTACCGCCGATTCGGTTCTTCATCCCAGGAACATGAAGGACCCGCGCGTGATCGAGTTTCCACACCCCGAGGACGAGTCCGCGCCACAAAACGACCAGTTCTACACCTCGTGGGCGGCATCGACTCCTCGATGCGCGCCGACGCAGGCTTCAGAGGAGTATTTCGTGACGCACGTCGTGAGGGCGCCGCTCGGTGGCGGGAGCGATCAGGTTTCCGTCGTGTGCGATCGCTGGCTGGCGCCCCAGGTTGACGCTCTCAACCCCGACGTCGATCTGGTGCTTCTCACGCTCGGCGGGAATGACGCGCACTTTCCCGACATCGTCAGGGCGTGCCTCATCATGGGGGACGCAAAGGCGTGCGATGGTGCGGTGCAGACGGCTCGCGCATACGTGAACACCGAGTATTCGGGTGACTTGGAAGGCGTGTTGACGGAAATCGAGCGGCGGACCGATGGACACGCGAAGATCGCGTTCCTCGCATACCCAGGTCTCGAGGTCAACAATGACCTGAGCATCACGTCGGTCCAATCGTCGGGACTCACGGCGTACCCCGTATCCGCACAGTTGTCCCTGCTTGCCGCGGAGGGCATCGCCGCCGAACAATCAGCAATCGACACGGTGAATGCGGCGTTCGGAGAGGGAACGGTCACGTTCGTCGACTCGGTTCCCTCGCTGTTCCAGGGTCATGAGCCCGATGCCCGTGGCGGGATCGCCAATCCGAACAGGTGGATGTACGAGGTCTTTGAGACGACCACCCGCGATGAGTGGTACCACCTGAAGCCGGAGGGGCAACGCCAGCTCGCTCAATTGGTCGCGGGTTATGGAGTCTTTGGCGCGGTCGACGACAACGGAAGGGCACGCGACGTCGCGCTCGTTCTGGGTGACGACCCCGTTGCCAGGACGGCCGTCGAATCCGCACTGACCGATGCGGGTATTTGGGTCGGTGCGCGGGTTTCGGTCATCGAGCAGCGTCGTGCGGACGACGGAATTCAACTCTTGAGGCGCGTCGTGGCCGCGAGCACGGACCCTGGGAGCGCGCTCGATGCGCTGCGGGCGTCCGCGAGACCCGACTGGGCGTCAGAACAGGACGTGAGGCTGCCCGCCCGGTGGAACGCGACCGCGCAGGCCGTCTACGTCGGCGATGAACCCGTCGTGCAGGCCGATGTGGCAAGCGTGTGGACGGGGGACGCAGACGGCAGGGCCGTGGCGGTCGATGCGAATGTCGTCACCCTGTCCGCCTCCGCCGATGCGTTCGCGCACGGTGAGACCGCGGCTGCCGGAATTCGCGGCCGGCTTGTCGAGGCGCTTGAGCGCGCTCAGGACGTTCCGCACGCGTGGGCCGGCGGGCCATATGTTGCTGGGACTCGAGATCTTGAACTGACGGCGAGAGGATCCGTCGGGGCGGGAGATTTCTCGTACTCCTGGGATCTCGACGGCGACGGAACCTTCGAGTCTTCGTCGAATGGCCCGACGTTGACGGTGAGAGCGGGTCAGGTCAAGAAGGGGTGGGTAAGCGTCCGCGTAGAGGTCCAAGGGGGAGCGACTTCCATTGCGAGCGCTTGGGTATCAGGGAGTTCCGGGACGGTCAACGACAAGGGGCCTTGCATCGGTCAGGACGCCGCCGTCGTTGAAGGAGGAGCCTCCGGACGTCGCGGTTGCGGTATGTCTCACCAGGTCACCACAGGACCGGACGCCGCGAGTGGGTCACCTTGGTCGATTCCCGCACACGAGCGAGGCGGCCACACCGGGGCGACTTCTCACGAGCCCACGCTCGCGGCGCTCACCCTGGTGCCGCTGTTTGCCGACGAGCGGATCACAACGGTGGGAGGGGCGCGGTCCAGGGTGCCCACGAGGGCTCGCGACCGTGCACGAACGCGCCCTCGTCAACTCATCTCACGGGAGCGCGGCCTCACCGCGCTCTTGAACTCGAGTCGCGTCGGGTAGAGCCTTGCGCCGCTGTTACCAGATACGCACGCGGTCGTGGGGCGCGAGCCATAAGGCATCGCCCTCCGCGACTCCGAAGGCCGCATACCACGCGTCCATGTTGCGCACCACTCCGTTGATCCTGAACTCCTCTGGCGAGTGAGGATCCGTGTTGATTTGGGTGATGAGCGCCTCGTCGCGCCGCTTGGTGCGTTCCGTGAGCGCGTACGCGATGAAGTATCGCTGCACCGCGGTCAGGCCCCCGATGATGGGCAGTTCCGCGAGCGGCTTGCCGACGGCGATGCGAAGCGCCTTGAGCCCGATCTCTACTCCGGCCAGGTCGCCGATGTTCTCACCGACGGTGAGGGCGCCGTTGACGGTGTGCTCGTCGCTCAGTTGCGCGGGCGAGTACGAGTCGTATTGGGAGATCAGAGCTGAGGCGCGTTCCATGAACGAGGCTCTGTCGGCCTCGGTCCACCAATCCGCGAGCTTGCCGGTGCCGTCGTACTTCGAACCTTGGTCGTCGAATCCGTGACCAATCTCGTGGCCAATGACGGCGCCGATGCCGCCGAAGTTCACGGCGTCGTCCGCGTCGGGGTCAAAGAAGGGCGCCTGCAAAATCGCGGCGGGAAACACGATCTCGTTTCCCGTTTGCAGGTAGTACGCGTTGACCGTCTGGGGAGTCATGAGCCACTCGAACCTGTCGACGGGCTTGCCGATCTTTGACCAATCCCACGCTTGGTCGAAGCGCGCCGACGCGCGCACATTGCCAAGCAGGTCGCCCGCGTGCGCCGTAAGGCCACTGAAGTCCCTCCACACGTCCGGATAGCCGACCTTGGGCGTGAACTGCGCCAGCTTGGTCAGCGCCCGCTCACGCGTCTCCGGAGTCATCCACTCGAGGCCCTCGATCGACTCCTTGTATGCGGCGATGAGGTGAGCGACGAGTTCGTCCATCTTTGACTTGTGTGTCACCGGAAAGTGCCGCGCGACGTATTCCTTGCCAACAAGCTCTCCCACGCAGCTCTCGACAACGTGCACGGCGCGCTTCCACCGTTCGCGCTGCTCAGGCGCGCCCGATAGCACCGTCCCGTAGAAATCGAAGTTGGCGCGCGATATTTCTTGAGTGAGGTAGGCCGCGCGACTCACCACGACGCGCCACCACAGCCACTGCTTCCAGTGGTCAAGATCCGTCGCGGTCCACAACGCGGCGAAACCGGTGAGGAATGAAGGTTCGTCCGCGATCAGGGAGCTTTGGGCCGCGTCTGGCATGCCGATCTGTGCGGCCCAGAGGGCCCATGGGAAGCCGGGAGCTTCGTCGGCGAGGGTCGCTAGCGTGGTGGGGTTGTACGTGAGATCGGCCTCTCGCGTCTTCACGTTGTCCCAGTGCGCGGCGGCGAGAGCCGTCTCGACCGCCATGACGGTGTTCGCGTCGACAGGGGCGTCGGTGAGCACGGCCATCCGCGCGATGTGCTCGACATACGCGGCCCTGGTCGCCGCGTGGGAATCCTCGCGGTAGAACGCCTCGTCTGGAAGACCGAGGCCCGACTGCTCGAGGTAGACCACGTTGTCGTCGGGGCTGTTCTTGTCCGCAAAGACGTAGAACCCCACCGCTCCGCTCACGCCCGTGACTTGCAAGCGTCCGATCGCGGCGGCGAGCTCGTCATGGTTGGTGGCGGCGTCGACCTGTTCGAGGTCCTCAATCAGCGGGGCCACGCCAAGGGAGTCGACCTTGTCGGTGTCCATGAAGCTCGCGTAGAGGGCGCCGATGTTCGATTCGGCGGGTGCCTCCTCGATGATGATCCGCACGTCCTTCTCCGCCTGGTCGTGAAGCGCGTAGAACGCGCCGTCCGCTGCGCGGTCGGCGGGGATCTCGTGACCGGCGAGCCACGTGCCGTTGACATACTGGAAGAAGTCATCTTGGGGTCGAATGGTCGTCGACAGGGCTGTGCGGTCGATGCCGCTCTGGTGATCCTTCATGTCGCTCACCCTATGTGCTGACGACCCGCGAGCGCCCCACGTTCGCCCACGGCGTGCCTGCTGGCACAATGGGGTGATGCGCCTTCACATTGCTACAGACCACGCGGGATTCGAGTTCAAGGAAGAGCTTCTCGCCCACTTGACCGCAGCTGGCCACGATCTTGTGGATCACGGTGCCTTCGAGTACGACGCCCAAGACGACTATCCGAGTTTTTGCATCGACGCGGCCCAGTCCGTGGCGGTCGAGCCGGGGTCGCTGGGAATCGTCATCGGGGGATCGGGCAACGGCGAGCAGATCGCAGCCAACAGGGTGCGCGGTATTCGTGCGGCACTCGGCTACACACCCGAGATCGCGGCGCTCGCGCGTCAGCACAACGATGCGAATGTCCTTGGCATCGGTGCACGCATGCACACCAAGGACGAGGCGTTCGCGATCGTGGACGCGTTTGTCACCACGGCCTTCAGCGGCGACCCGCGCCACCAGCGCCGTATCGATGAGGTCTCCGCGTTTGAGGCCGCGCGCGACGCCTCTTAGTCTTCCAGCTCGCTTCTGCATGGTCTCGAGGAATGCGCTGTTTTGAGAAATGCCGTGTCCTTGGAAATGCGCCGTCGTGAGCACCGCGCCGTCGTGAGCACTGCGCCGCCACGGGAAGTCTGGCGCCGCTAGAAGTGAAGTGAACCGCGCGGCGCGAGCCGCGAACGGAACGCGTCACTCAATTCCGATACGGCACCTGGCCGAATCTCCTTGACGAGTCCTGCGGCAGCGAGCGCGTCGAGGGTGGTGCCTCCCAGGTACGCGACGGACAGTTCCTGGATCGACAGCCTGAGGTCGACGGAGGAGTCGCGCTCCGCGCGTTTCACCGTCGCCGTGCCGTTGACCACGGTGAACCGCCATGGGTGGGAGTTCTCTGCGATCCGCGAGTCGTCGACGCCGATCTCAACGTCCACATCCTTCAGGTAGGTCCGCGCCGTGAGGGCCGCCGGAACATCCAGAATGCGCACCCACACCTGGTCGCGCATTGTGGCAACCGCGCCGCGCACGTCCTTGAGCAAGTGGAGCAGAGGGGAGTCGAGGGCCACCGATGACACGGTGGTCGAGCTCATGAGGTCCAGGTTGCTGAGCACCGACCAGAGCCTGCGCTCTGCTGCGGCGGTGGCGGCTGCCCACCCGTTCTGACTGGCACAGGTACCACCGGGACCAGTGTCCGTCCATGAGAGTTTGCGCTGAAAAAGGGCGAATGCGGCGGGCCCTGACGCGTCCTCGACGATCGCAATCCGCTTGCGTTCTTGGCCGTCCCTCACTAACTCGGGATCGAAGAAGAGGTTGGAGAGCATCGCGTCGCCCACCGTGGACATCGCGCCAGGGCGCTCGTCCCTTGCGAGCACGGCCCGCACGTCCGAGGAGTGCGTCGCGAGATCCGCGTCCTCTAGGCGAATGCGCAAGTCGTCAGAGCCTGCGAGTTCTCTGAGTTCGGCGCCTCTGGGGAGGGTGAGCCTGAATGTGGGACACGCAAGGCCGTATCCAAATCGCTGGTAGATCGCTGTCTCGGCGGCAAAAAGGGTGCTGATGGACTCGCCACGGGCGCGCGAGCGCGAGAAGTGGTCGTCGATCATTGAGCTGAGGAGGCCGCGCCTGCGGTGCGCGGGATGTACGCCCACCCATGTGAGACCCGACGTTGGGACCGTGCCGCCTGGAACACGCATTTCATACGGGTAGGACGAGTGAACTGCCGCGAGCTCTCGGTCATGAGATGCGCCCCGACCAGACTCGCCCTGCTCAGGATCTTCAGACGCGCCATGCTCGATGCCTCGACTTCGCGACCAGTCGATCGTGTCCTCGATGCGGTCTGCGGTGACCTCGGCATCTGGCAGGGCGAAGGCCCACGCGTCGACGGCGAGGAAATCCGTGTTGCGCTCGAGAGGGATGTCGATGCTGCGATAGCTTGCGGGAAGATTCATGGACCGATCCTGGCACCCGAAGGCGCCCGATGCACTTCCTGGCAGGAGTTGCGCGGCCTCGTCAGGCGTCGGTGGCCGCGACGATGTCGTCGCGAAGTCTCGCGTACTCGACCTTGATACACCTGTTCTCGATGACGTCCATGCCGGCCGCGCGAGCGGTCGCGGCGGCGATCTCGTTCTCGATTCCCAGCTGCATCCACAGCACCGCGGCGTCCACGGCGGCCGCGTCGACGGCGACAGGCGGCACATCCTCACTGCGGCGGAACACGACGACGATGTCCGGTGCAACGGGGACGTCGGCGAGCGAGGCGTAAAAGCCGTGCCCCTCCATGTCCGCGTCGCCAGCGTTCGGGTTCACGAGGTATAGCTCGAAGGGGGTGTTGTTCATGAGCCACGTGCACACGGCGTGCGACGTGCGATCTGGGTCGGGCGAAGCGCCCACCACTGCGACCGCGTGGGAGCGCGCAAGAATCAGCGCGAGAACGTCGTCTGCGGGAGCCTGACTGACGAGCGGCATCAGGCAGGACTCAGGGGTGGCGTCTTGTGTCGTCATATCCTCATGAACCACTTCTTCGATCATGTCATTTCACCATCAATTCCCGACGGCTACTGATCGGCCCTTTGTGGGCCTGGATGATCATTGTCGCCGCGACGTGACTAGATGTAGTACATCGCGGGTTCGCGGATCTCCGTGTCGAGCTCATCGAGGTGGACGTGTGAGTGTCCGTCATCGACGCACGAGGCGGCGGTGTGGGCCTCGACGTAGTTCGGCTCGAGCCGGATTACGGCGGGGATTCCCACGGCGGTTGCGCCGTTTGGCACGTCCTTGACCACCACGGCATTCGCGCCGATGCGGGCATCGGAGCCGATGTAGATGGCGCCCAGAATCTTCGCCCCTGCGCCTACCACGACTCTGTCGCCGATCGTGGGGTGACGTTTTCCGTGGCTCATCGTCGTGCCGCCTAGCGTCACGCCGTGGAACAGGAGCACGTCGTTGCCAACGATGGCGGTCTCGCCGATGACGACTCCCATCCCGTGGTCGATGAAGGTGCGTCGGCCGATCTGCGCACCCGGGTGAATCTCGATTCCCGTGCGGCGCCGGGCCCGCTGTGAGACGAGGCGCGCGAGCTTCCTGTGGCCCGAAAGCCACAGGCGATGTGCCACCCGGTAGTACCAAAGGGCATGTACGCCCTGGTAGCTCAGCGCCACGACGAACGGGCCTGGGCACGCCGGGTCGCGACGATGGGCTGTCTGGACGTCCTCGCGGGCCAAGGCCCACGCGGAAATGCTCTCAGTCATGGCTGTTTCCATTCGTTGCAGTCCTCCGGATGGCATAACGCCGTGCGAGCTCTGGTTAGTCCATCAAATCGGCGTAGAGGATCGTGCTGAGGTACCGCTCGCCGAACGAGGGGATGATGACAACGATGGTCTTGCCCGTGTTTTCGGGGCGCTTGGCAACCTCGATCGCGGCGTGCAGGGCCGCGCCGGAGGAGATGCCCACGAGTAGTCCTTCCTTGCGGGCGGCAGCCCTTGCGGTTGCGACAGCGGTCTCGGAGTCGACGTCGAAGACCTCGTCGTAGATCTCGGTGTTGAGGATCTCAGGGATGAAGTTGGCGCCGATTCCCTGGATCTTGTGCGGGCCGGGCGCGCCGCCGTTGAGGATGGGGCTTTCGGCCGGCTCGACCGCGATGATCTGCACGCTTGGCTTCTTGGCCTTGAGTACCTCGCCGATTCCGGTGATGGTCCCGCCGGTGCCTACTCCCGCCACGACAATGTCGACCTCGCCATCGGTGTCGTCCCAGATCTCGACGGCAGTGGTCTTGCGGTGGATCTCCGGGTTGGCCTCGTTGGCGAACTGGCGCGCGAGGACCGCGCCCGGACGCTCGGCCGCAATCGCGTCGGCCGCGTCGATCGCACCCTTCATTCCTGTGGGTCCTGGCGTGAGGATCAGTTCTGCTCCGAAGGCGCGCAGCAAAGCGCGGCGCTCCTTGGACATCGTCTCCGGCATTGCCAGCACCACGTTGTAACCGCGAGCGGCGCCAACCATCGCGAGCGAAATGCCGGTGTTTCCTGACGTTGCCTCGACGATCGTGCCGCCGGGCTTGAGTTCGCCCGATGCCTCGGCGGCATCGACGATCGCGACGCCGATGCGGTCCTTCACCGAGTTGGCGGGGTTGTAGAACTCGAGCTTGGCGAGCACCGTGGCGACTGCGCCCTCGGTCAGTGAGTTGATGCGCACGAGCGGGGTGTTGCCGATGAGCTTGGTCACATCATCGAAAATGCGGGCCATGAGTGTTCCTTTGCGTGGGATAGAGGAGGTGACTATGCGTGTGAACGCGGGTGTACCTGGAATCGATACCGGGGCGAGCGCTGGCGGATTGCTCCCCGCGAGGCGGGGGTGCGGCAGCGCTCTAGAGACAGCAGGTGCAGCAACACATGGAACCTGAGGACGGGATGGCAGGAGCGGTCGCGGTTGCGACGGTGCTCAGACTGCTCATCGGGGTGCCTCCTTAGGTCCACCGCAAGATTAGCGCCGTAGCGCGGTCCGGGCAAGCACGCCGCACTTTTGGGGCAAGCACGCCGCACATGCCCCGTCGCGGCACTGGCGCCCGTCGGACGCCGGTGCCAGACTTAGCGAGCGTCCGAGGCGTCGGCCGCCTTGTCCCCCCGCACGCACTGGCGCGTGCCTCGGTAGGAGGTTGTGATGGGCTGGATCGATTTTGGCGCGGTGACCTGGTGGGCCGTCGCGGTCGCCTTCGCGGTGAGTTTCGTGTTTGGCTGGTTTTGGTACTCGCCGCAAGGATTCTTCCCGCTGTGGAGGCGCCTCGACAAGATTTCGAGCGACGACATGGAAAACGCGAACATGGGCATCGCGTTCGGCGGGACGGCCGTCGGCAATCTGCTTGGCGTCGTGCTTGTTGCAATCCTGATGCCCGCATTGGGGGTCGAGGGTTGGCTCGCCGGCCTCGCTTTTGGGGCGCTCCTGGGGCTGGTATTCAGGGGAGGCGCGCACGCGATTCACAACGGCTTCGCGGGGCGCCACCCTGGAGTGACGCTGATCGACCTGGCTCACGACACCCTCGGTTTGGCGCTCGCCGCGGCGGTTTTGGGCGCCATCGGCTGAGGGACCCGGCGGATAGTGAGCTCCCGCACCTGAGGACGGCGGTCAAGGAAGAAGTCGCCGTGCTGAAGACCCCTGGTGAGCGCCCTACTTCAACCTACCGAAGGCCGTGCCACACTGCACAGATGAGCGTCAGCGATGGAGACGCGGAGACGGCGGCATCGGGAATCCCGAGTGGCCCCGTACCCGCACGATGGAGCCAGCTTGAAGATCGCGTGCTGCCGGCATGGCTTAGGCCGACCGCCCACGAGAGCCGCGTCCCTGTGGCAGCGGCGATCCTGGTCGCCGCCGCCCTGCAACTGGTGCTCGCGCAACAGTTCACGCTGATCCACCCGCGCTGGTTGCTACCGGCGCTGGAGATCGCACTCCTGGTGACGTTGCTCGTTCTTAGCCCCCTGAGGCGTTCGCGCTTCACGGCGCAGGGCCGATACGTGAGCCTGCTTCTGGTCGCCATCATCTCCCTCGACAACGGGTTCAGCGCGGTCCTGCTCGACATGGGGCTGATCAACGGGACGGTCGGGCGCCAAGCGGCACCGCTGCTGGCGTCGGCTGGCGCGATCTATCTGACAAACGTCATCGCCTTCGGGATTTGGTACTGGGAGCTTGACCGCGGCGGCCCTCTCGCCCGCGCGGCCGCTAGCAGGCCGTATCCGGACTTCCTGTTCCCCCAGATGACTCAGCACCACCTCGCGTCCAAGCAATGGGAACCCCGCTTCGGGGACTACATGTATGTCAGTTTCACCAACGCCACCGCATTCTCGCCCACGGACACGATGCCCATGCCGCGGTGGGCCAAGGGGCTCATGGCGGGGCAGAGCGCGATCGCCCTGTCGACGACTGCGCTTGTGATCGCTCGCGCGGTGAACATCCTCAAGTAACGGCCACGCTTCAGTGATGTGGCGCGCGTGGGTTCTCTGAAACTGTCCAATTCTCGTGATGGCGACTCGCTCCAGGGCTGTCGCATCAACTGCTCGTGGGAGAACCCGCACCTCGGAAGCCCCTGGAATGCAGAGGCCGTGGAGCGGGTGACGGGAATCGAACCCGCACCATCAGTTTGGAAAACTGAGGCTCTACCATTGAGCTACACCCGCACGAGCGGCGTTAACCGTGTCGGCGGGTACTAGAGTAGCCGAGCCTGGCAACGTCGGATAGCGCGTCGCAAGCCGGGTGCAATCGGGGTGTAGCGCAGCTTGGTAGCGCATCTGCTTTGGGAGCAGAGGGTCGCAGGTTCAAATCCTGTCACCCCGACGATGTGATGTGTCGGGACATCGTTCTCAGGTGTCTCGGGTCATCGTTCACAGAGGCCCCTCCTTCGGGAGGGGCTTTGTTGTTTCTTGGGTTGGTAGTCGCGGTTTTCGCCCAGGTGGTGTTCGGCGATGATTTCGCCGGTGGTGTGGTTGATGACGAGCGTGTCGTCTTCGGCGACGAGGAGCAGCACGGGGGTGCCTGTGTGGGCGCATCCGATGGCGAGGTGGCGTAGTTGGCCTGCCCAGCGCAGGGTGATGACGCCGGAGGTGTCGACGACGTCCCACCCGAAGAGTTCGAAGCCACCTACTACGCTGACATCACAACGCCCACACCGCCCGTGCTGGCACCCGCAGAGAAGCGGCAAGAAACCGTAGACGGTTCAAGTTGACAGGCTCGATCTTCTCAGGCCAGGTGACGCTTTCGGTTGAGAGTTTCTACGTTCCGCGTCGCCAACCCAGAGATCGTGAGGTGTTCATCTCGGCCTCCAGAGCGAACTAGGGATCCTCGCCAATGATTGGCGATGCGGGGCGCTCGACCGCGTAGACATCCGAGACCCCCTGATCGTCGATGTACCCCACCCACAACGGGCTCATCCCCACCTTCATGGCCACGTTGCGCGATGCCTCATTGTGTGGATCGACCATGGCGATAAGTCGATCAACTGCGAGCGTCGCAAATGCGAACTCCACGATCGCAAGGGCCGCTTCGGTCGCCAGACCGTGCCCCCACCACCGAGTCCCCAGCAGGTAGGCAACCTCGACCTCGGTGCGACCGCCGATCTCCCAGGGAAGAAGCCCGCAGCGGCCCACGAGTTCACCGCTATCCTTCAGGATCACCGCCCACAACCCGTACCCATATGTGCCGTAGTAGATCTCGATGATCCACTCGAGTTCCTTGAGAGTCTGGCTTCGGGTCAGCGTGCCGTCTGGGAAATACTGGCGCACGCGCGGATCCGCATACAGCGCAGCCAGGTCGTCGAGATCCTCGCGCGTGAGATCGCGGAGCACGAGGCGCTTGGTCTCGATGACTGCCCCGCGCTCCGACTCGCCGTCACTGCTTAGCATGCACTGAGGATGCCATCAGATACCGCGCAACGCCAGCCCTCAGCCGTCTACTTCATGACGCGCCTACCGGTCCTCGCGGCGAAGAAGAGTGCGTCGCAATCCCGAGACAGAACAATGCGAAGTCCGCTGCTTGGTGGGCGGTACGAGGTGGGGAAAGTGATCGCACGACCACCCTGGCACCGTGAGCGGATTCATAGCGGTGAGAGCCACGAACCTTGCATACGTCGCGAGTGGCCTGCCACGCCCGGGGGGCGCGGCCGAACCATCGGGCGCCTTGAGAGCTGTGACGAGCTGGTGCACGCCGATGCCGATGACCACCACGCCGGACACCACCATCGGCGCCGCGCCCCACGACGTGACGAGCCTAAGTGCATGACTGCCAGCAGTGCCGGTGATGCCGCAATACACGAGGTCAACCGAGCCGACCCCGAGGACAGCCGCCGCGGCCGATCGAAAGCGATGAAGCATCCCGAGCCGCAACAGCAGCAGGCCGATCGCGCCCAACGGCATCGTGATGGCGTGATAGCGGGCTACGCCACGATGATCGCGGGGGACGCCCAGCGCGCCTTCGCCTCGCTCGAGGTGTTTATCGACGTGCGTCTCAACGGTTCTCCGCCCTCCGCCCTCCGCGAGGTGGCGGATACTGTCCACATGACTGGTCCCTACGACGCGCTCGTCCACACCTACGTGCCCGACACGGCGGCTTCCGGCGCCTTCCTTGGCCGCCTCAAGCGGGAATGCGGGTCGGGCCATACTCACACACGAGTCGCGCTGAAGAGTTGGAATCAGCCCCAGCTCAGCGGCACCGAGGCACGGCCGTGTGCGACCACGTCACGCGGCGGCGTGTCAAGGACGGTGCGCCGATGAGCGCCGAACCGACCGGAGTCGCAGGACCCACCGGAGTCGCGGGCCTCACCGCGACAGAACGTTCTTTCCGCAAGGCCGTCATGTGGGTGGCAGTCCTCAACCTCGCCTATGGGGTTGTCGAGTTCACGATGTCGCGGCTCATCGGCTCTGTGTCCCTTGCCGCGGACTCGATCGACTTTGTTGAGGATGGGTTGCTCAACATCCTGATCTTCTTCGCCGTCGCGTGGACCCTGCACCGAAGGGCGCGCATCGGCCACGCCTTGGCGCTCATCATCCTGGTGCCCGCCGCGGCCACTCTCGTCACCGCGGTACTCAAGGTGCTCGACCCCAGCCGCCCTGCGACGGTCCCTCTCACCATCACGGCCGTCGGCGCCCTGCTTGTCAACCTCGCATGTGCCGCAATTCTCGTGAGCCACCGCAGGACTGGGGGCTCGCTCGCAAGCGCCGCGTGGTTGTCAGCGCGCAACGACGCCTTTGCCAATCTCGCCATCCTGGCCGCCGCGGCCATCGCGCTAGGTTGGGACTCGGGCTGGCCGGACATCATCGTGGGAGTGGGCATCGCGTATATCAACGCCGACGCTGGGCTCAAGGTCTGGCGGGCAGCGTCCCGCGAGCGCCTCGAATCGAAGGCCGCCCGCGCTTAACGCAGGTCGCGTAGCCCGGCACGATTGGGGTCGAACGGCCGCAACCGCTAGAATCGCGAAGTTGCCCGGCGCGGATCCGCGCGTGGGCAGGCATCAGCCACGAAAGCCAGGAGAAGCAGTGACCAGCGCCCTCGAAAAGATCGACGCCACGACCGTGAAGATTACGGTCACTCTCACGGAAGAGGAGATCAAGCCCGCGCTCGACCACGCTTACGAGCACATTGGCAGCACCGTCACGATCCCCGGTTTCCGCAAGGGAAAGGTCCCTGCGCGAATCCTCGAGCAGCGCGTCGGCAAGGGCGCTGTCATTGAGCACGCGATCAACGACGGCGTTCCCGGTTGGTATGGCGAGGCCGTCGAGGAACTTGAACTTCGCCCCTACGGCCAGCCAGAGATTGAGGTCACCAAGATCCCCGGTAGCACCGAGGGCGACGAGGGAATCGAGTTTGTTGCCACCGTCGAGGTGCGCCCCGAAATCACACTTCCCGCCGCGGCCGACCTCGTGGTCGAGGTTGCTCCCTCCGAGGTTTCCGACGACGACGTGGAGGAGCGCATGACCGCGCTCCGTCAGCGCTTCGGGACCCTCGTTGCCGTCGAGCGCGCCGCCGAGGCGGGCGACTTCGTCACGATCGACCTGACCGCGACCATCGAGGGTGAACAGATCGACGCTGTTCAGGGCTCCTCGTACCAAGTGGGGACCGGGAACATGATCGACGGGCTGGACGACGCAGTGACGGGCCTCATCGCGGGCGGTTCGGCAAGCTTCGTCGGCCCGCTCGCGGCGGGTGACTTCGCTGGCGTTCCCGCCGACATCGTCGTGAACGTGAGCGTTGTCAAGACGCGCGAGCTTCCCGATGCCGATGACGACTTCGCGCAGCTCGCGTCCGAATTTGACACTCTTCAGGAGTTGAAGGTTGATCTGCGCACCCAAGCGGCGCGCATCAAGACCAACAACCAGGCCATGGAGGCCCGTGAGAAGCTGGTCGAGGCGCTCGTCGCCGCGGCAGGCGATTTTGCCTTGCCCACCAAGATCATCGAGGCCGAGGTGCACAGCCACCTCGAGAACGAGAACCGCCTCGAAGACGACGAGCATCGCGCCGAGGTCACGGAGCGTGCCCAGACCGCGCTGCGCACCCAAATCCTGCTCGACCAGCTAGCCGAGGACCTCGACGTGCAGGTTGCAGAGAACGAGCTAGTCGACTACCTGGTCAACGCGTCGCGTCAGTACGGCGCTGACCCTGGCGACTTCATCAAGCAGGTTCAGCAGGCGGGCCAAATGCCCACGATCGTCGCCGATGTTGCCCGTTCGAAGGCCACGGCCTTTGCACTGCGCCGCGCGACTGTGAAGGATACGACGGGAAACCTGGTCGACTTGTCCGCCATCATCGGCACCCTCGCGGACGAGACGGCTTCGGAAGAGGTCGTCGAGGCCGGATAGGTCACGCCCATCACGACATCCGGCGCTCAAACGCCGCGAGAGGCCCCGTCGCAAGGCGGGGTCTTTCTCGTTTTGCGTCACGACCCCACTCGTCCGCGGCTCGATGATGCCAAGGGCGTTCGCCGTCGGCGAGATGCTCGCTCAACGTGTTCACCCAGTAGCGAAATGGAGCCAGGTGCGGCAGGAAACGCCCCTCCCAGGGCGTTACTGTCGAGGCTATGTCCACAAGGAGGAACGACGTGAACGAGATCACCGCGCGCGCCGAAGGCGGCGGTATGGGTCTGAACGACTCCATCTTCAACCGCTTGCTGCGCGAACGCATCATTTGGCTTGGCGACGAGGTGCGTGACGACAATGCCAACGTCATCTGTGCCCAGATGATGCTCTTGGCGGCCGAAGACCCCGAGAAGGACATCTACCTTTACATCAACAGCCCAGGTGGCTCGATCACCGCAGGCATGGCGATCTACGACACGATGCAGTACATCAAGCCGGACGTGGCGACAGTTGCGATGGGTATGGCCGCGTCGATGGGGCAGTTCCTACTCTCGTCAGGCGCGCCAGGCAAGCGCTACGCGACGCCCCACGCCCGCGTCATGATGCACCAGCCCTCGGGCGGCATCTACGGCACGGCCACCGACATCCGTATCAACGCCGAACTCATCATGCACATGAAGAAGGTGCTTGCGGAGCTCACCGCCTCCCAGACGGGCAAGACCATCGAGCAGATCACCAAGGACGCCGACCGCGACCGCTGGTTCACCGCGGACGACGCACTCGCGTACGGGTTCGTCGACAAGGTCATCAAGCACGCCGAAGAGGCAGGCGACAAGTCGCAAGGAGGCAAGGCGTGAGCCAGGAATCTCAGGCACTGAGTGCCGCAGGCAGGACCGCAGGTAGTTTTGGTCGCATGTCGCCGATTGGGTTTGGTGGCGCCGGGTTTGGTGGCGCTGCATTTGGAGGCACGGCACCCGAGGCGCCAGGCGCGCGCTACATCCTTCCTCAGTTCGAGGAGCGCACGTCATACGGCACCAAGATTCGTGACCCGTATTCGAAGCTGTTCGAGGACCGCATCGTCTTCCTTGGTGTCCAGATCGATGACACGTCGGCCGACGACATCATGGCGCAGC